>DASWCI010000215.1:0-6731 GCA_036390195.1 Gemmatimonadaceae bacterium | reverse complement strand
CCTTACTCAGCCCCCGCCAATTCGACGCGAATTCCGAGGTGTGTGGGTGGCATCGGTCCAGAACATCGACTGGCCGTCTCAGCCCGGCCTTTCGACGCAGGAACAGAAAGACGAGCTGTTGGGGATTCTCGATCGGGCTGTTGCTCTCCGATTGAATGCAGTGATTCTGCAGGTGCGTCCTGCTGCGGACGCGCTGTACGCGTCGCCCTATGAACCGTGGTCGGAATACCTGACTGGTCAAATGGGCAAGGCACCGAATCCGTGGTACGATCCGCTCGAATTCGCAGTGACCGAGGCGCATAAGCGCGGACTCGAGCTGCATGCGTGGTTCAATCCGTATCGCGCGCATCATCCGTCGGGAAGTTCACGACCATCGCCTAATCACATCAGCGTCACGCATCCTGAGCTGGTGAAGCGTTACGGAAGCATGCTTTGGATGGATCCGGGAGAGCAGGCCGTGCGTGAGCACACGATCAGAGTGGTGCTCGACGTGGTGCAGCGGTACGACATCGATGGCGTCCACATCGACGACTACTTCTACCCGTACAAGGAGAAGGACCGGCGCGGAAGAACGATCGAGTTTCCCGACGCAACGAGCTGGCGGAAGTACGTGCGATCTGGCGGACGACTATCGCGTGATGATTGGCGCCGCGCAAATGTTGATAGCCTGATCCATCAGGTGTATGTCGGAATCAAAGCGGCAAAACCCTGGGTGAAATTCGGAATAAGTCCGTTCGGAGTTTGGCGTCCGGGATATCCACCAGCGACTTCAGGGAACGCCTTCGATTCGTTCGCCGAGCTGTATGGCGATTCGCGAAAGTGGGTCCTCAATGGGTGGGGAGACTATTTCACGCCGCAGCTCTATTGGCCGATCGACCGGCGCGAATTGAGCTTTCCGGCTCTACTGAAATGGTGGGTCGAGCAGAACGCAAATGGCAGACACATCTGGCCCGGCAATTATCTGGACAAAGTGAATGGCACGCCGACTGGATGGCCGGCGCAGGAGCTGCTCGATCAAATCGCCGCCACGCGCGCGCAACCCGGCGCCACTGGTAACGTCTTTTTCAGCATGCGCAGCTTCATGTTTGGAAGAGACAGCTTGCCGGAGAAGCTCGTCGCCGGGCCGTACGCATCGAGAACACTGGTACCGGCATCGACCTGGCTCGACAGCGTCCCGCCGCTCTCACCGATAGTGCGCGCCGGTCGCGATGTCGCGACCGGCGCAAGCACGGTAACGCTCCAGCCTCAGGGCTCCGAGCCTGTCTGGCTTTGGTTGGTCAGGACGCGAACCGGAACGGACTGGACCACCGAAGTTTTTCCGGGCTTGCAACGCTTTCTAATGATTCCGCGAAGTGCCAGCGGCGCGATGGCTGACGAGCTCGCTGTGTCGGCGGTCGATCGCAACGGGAACGAGAGTGCGGCCGTTCTGCTGGGTTTGCAGTCCCCACTGGAGTAGCGCGGCCGAGTTCTTTCAAAGCATGGAAAAACAACTGAAGTTCTCTATCAAGTGGGACGCGCTACTTGACCATGATTTGCTGGATCATCCCGTGAGCAAAATGTGGCTTGCCGTCCCCCGCATCGGGCAAGAAGCAGATCAGAGCGTAGTTGCCCGGAGTAAAGTCCGCCCTGAAATACTCTGACATTCCCGGCTCCATCCCGGCTACTCCACCCAACGGCTTTCCGGGCGGTGGACCTTCCATCTTCTCCATCCACTTCATGAAATCCGCTACAGTCGCACTGGGAGCTAGCTGCACCAGCTCAACCTCGTGGTGCTGCTTGCCGACATTCTGCACGCGAATGGTCCGAGTTCCGGCGCGAATGGGAGAACTCAACTCGTAGTTGTAGTCGACGAGTTTCATCGTGACGTCCGCCTTGGGCCTGGGAGCGGACGCGCCCTTCGCTGGAACGACGCGAAGCGGGCGCAACATTCCCTTGGCGAAATGCGGTGGACCTCCGATGTCGACGAAACAAATCAAAACGTAGTTACCCGGCTCGAGCATCAGTGTCGCGTTAGACTCGAATCCCGACGCCGGAGCGTTTGGTCCACCGAGCTCCTTCACCCATGCGGGCGGCGGCCCGGGATTAGCCAGCGCGGCGCGGAGATCCTCGACCGTCTTGCCGCCAGCGAGTTTGAGAATCGCGAGGTGATGCAGCGCTGGGCCTTTATTCAGGAATCTGAATTCGGTGAGACCAGCGGGGACAATGTCGGGCGCGTCGAACCTGAAATCCTCACCCGTGACCCGCACGACACGAGCCTTGGCGGCGGAAGCCAGGCCGATCGCTTTCGTGAAGGTTGCGTGCGATGCGTGCGCCGCGAACGTGTTGGTGACTGAAGTTGTTGCGAACGTTACCGATGCTGCGACGAGACCGACGAGGGCCGTCACCGATGCCATGAATCACTTCCTCCTTTGATTGTTATACGGACAATGAGCGGACACATTGTGTCGCTCAGCGACTGAGCTGTCAACCCGCCGGAGTGTTGGACAAGAGATGTGCTTGCACCGTCAATGCATCGCCGGTTGCCGCGCCGAGCGCGGTATTATCAAAAATGCACCAAGTGGATATTCCCCGTGTCGCCTTGTCTTCGACGAATCGCGCGACACTTTCGAGAGTAGTGGTAGAGTACGCCGAATAGTAGGCCCGGGGCGATCCGTGAAGCCTGAGATAAAGTAGTCTTTCGTACCCCCCAGGTTCGGCGGCCGCTGGAACGCACGCCGGGTCGGCTGCCACCCGTGCGATTCTGTGCTTGCGCAGCAGCAATTCAACTTCGTCCGTGAACCAGGTTTCGTGCCGCGGCTCGAACACGGCATCGCCTTCGTGACGCTCGCGGAGCTCCGTGAAAAAGGAATCGGCAGGGCCCGGATCGAACGCAAAGCTGGGCGGAAGTTGAATGAGAACAGGCCCGCGCTTCGTACCGAGTCCGGAAGTCTCGCCTAGAAAGCGCTCGAGTGCGGGAGCCGCGCCGACAAGCCGTGCCTCGTGGGTAATCGCTTTCGGCAGTTTAACCGCGAAGCGGAAATCCTCTGGCACCGAGGCGGCCCATCGCTCGTAAGTCGTAAAGCGATGGGGCCGATAGAAGCATGAGTTTATCTCGGTGGTGTTGAAGACCGTTGCGTATCGCTGAAGGTGCGTACCGGCATTTGGGAAACGTCGGGAGTACTCGCGCGGGATGTTCCAGCCGGCGCAGCCCAAATGGACGCCTGAAGATGGCAGTGTTGGATTATCGGCGTGCAGCATCCTAGCTTGTGCCTAATCGTATGGATCGCCGATTGAGATCCACGCACCGGTCGCGCCAGTGCACGATCATCCTGCTGACGCTCGCGCTTGCAGCCTGCGTCCATAGCTCGCGTGCGCTCCGCCCACCACATCGCGCCAGCTACTGGGAAGCACTGGCCGAGCTGCATCCGGTAGATGCGGTCGCGGCAGCACGCACCGAATCCGAAAAGGAGTTTGCTGAAGCCCTCGGCAACCTCATGGCGGCTGACCTGGAGAATGCGGAACATCGCTTCGACAAGCTACGTCGCGTGGCAACGGACTCGGTCATCCGTGCGGCTTCGAGAGTCACGTATACCGCGACGCTTCAGTATCAGGAAAAGTGGGAGACGCTGGCGGCGCTGAAAAGGGATCCCTCGGAACCGAAAGCAGACCGTTCCGACAAGGCGAGCATCGAGCTGTGGGCCGAGGCCTTCAGGAACGTACCAGCAAAAACGTTCACCTTCCGTTCGTCGTCGATGCGTCTTCCAATGTTGATGTCTGCCGTTGGAACCCCGCTCGTTCCGGTGAGAATCGGCGAAAAAGTTTACAACTTCTGGCTGGACACCGGATCGAGCCTGACGATGTTGGCTTCTGATGTCGCGCGCGATCTCAACGTTTTGCCTCTCGTGTCCGACACGCTCGAGATCGTCACCAGTACCGGCAGAGTGAAAGCACAGCCTGCGCTGATTCCGCAGCTGCAGATCGGACAGGTGGTGGTTCAGAATGCTCCGACGATGATTGTCGATGAAACGCTCATGCGAATGAGCGAGCCGAGGCCAATCGAGCGGAGTCAGCATGTCAAGATCGATGGCATCATTGGGTTCGACATAATCCGGCAGCTCGATCTCGAGGTCGACTATAGCGAGAGCATCCTGCGACTTCGTAATCCCGCGAGCTCGAGACCCGAGTCTGATCGCAACATGTTCTGGGTTGGGCTTCCCGTGATACGACTGGAGAGCGGTGAGGGTATCGCGCTGCATTTCGCTCTGGACACCGGTGCACAGCAGACGTTCGTGACCGAAACTCTGCTCGACAAGCTGCAGCTCGAGGCCGCGCGCATAGAGAGCCGTCGGGTGGGCGGGTTGGGCGGTGAAATCTCCCTGCGCGCGCCGGTATTGCCCGACCTGCGCGTGTGGGTGCGTGGATTCCCGATACTCTTTCGAGGCGCCGTGGTCCGAGCTCCTGTCTATCAGGTTCTCGCCTCCCTGGACGGGGTGCTGGGAGGGGATATCTGGAATAGTGGAATCGTGAGAATTGACATGACTAACGGCATTTTCGCTATCAGGAGACCCCGCCCCGAATAGGAACATGTTAGGTTAGTACCTAACATGGTTCGACCCGCATCTTTCTCGATCGAATTCGCGGTCACGCCGCGCTTCGATGTCTTCTACTCGCTGTACTGGCTTACGAGCAGCGCTTCCTCTTCGGTCGATCCGTGGAAGGAGAAGGCATTTCTCCGACTGCCGCGAGATTTTGAGCGCGTCGCCAAACGGGTAGCACCGCTTCCGATCTTCTGGCCGTTACTGGCCGACGCTATCCAGGGTTTACCAGGTGAGGTGACTTTCGAGGAGCTTCTTTCGGCACTTCGTGAAATGCCGGTCGACCGCCTTCAGAACAATATTCTCTCGGGAATTTTTCACGACCGCGGCACCGTCGACTCGCTCCTTACGCACAAGCAGAATCTGAAGCAGGTGCTAGCCAACGAAATGCTCCCCGGCGGAGAGCTGCTTACGCCTTTTGGCTTGCGGCCGTTTGTCGAGCAGTCGGAATCTGCTCACGCACTCTCAAAAGTGCTCAGCACACCGAGTGCCTTTCGAGATGAATTGGTTCTGGTGCTGCAGCGTTATTGGAGAACAGTCTTCCGACGAGATTGGTCGGCGCTAGAGCCGCGATTGCGCGCTGAATCTTTTCGCATGAGGGATCTTCGAGAGGAAAGCTCGCCGGAGGCCCTTGCACGCGAGCTGAATCTCCCAGTCGTTTTCGATGACACCGCCGGAGAGATTCGTCCCAAGACCGGGTCGGCAATCGATTACGATCGTGTCGATCGCTGTTATGTAATTCCGTCCGCCTTCAATACGCGGCGATGGTGGGCCAGGTACGCGGCGGATGCGCAAAGGGTGATTCTGTACCTGCCCGTGACAAGAGAGTCCGAAACTCCGAATGCGATTGTGGAAGATGAGTGGAGGCCCGCCACGGTTATCGGCGAGCGCAATCGCGCGATAAGAGCCGAGTCGGTTTTTCGCGCCCTTGGCGACACGACGCGCTATGCCATTGCGTCAATACTTGCGCGCGCACCGACTACCTCCGCGGAGCTCGCGCGGAGTCTCAACGTGTCAAAGCCTACGATAACTCACCACGTCCAGACGCTTCGGTCAGCGGGACTTCTCCGCGAAACGCCGAGCGGCGGATCGACGAAGCTCTCGTTGAGCAGGGAGACGGTTGCAGCGCTCTCCGGAGCGGCGATTGAGCAGCTGTTCTCGTCTACCGGGGATATCCCGCTAGCCACGACGCGGAAGCGCCGCCAGCACGCCTGATCCTCACTGACCGCGCGGATCCGCGCGTTTAACCATTAGGTCGGCGGTCAAAAAGAATCTTTTAAACCATTTTGCCGTAAGGTGAGTCTAAGAAGCTAAAGGACCGGAATTATTCTCCGGCTGCGGGATTAGCGCTACTGGTCGAGCTTGTAGGACGGGTGGGCCACCAGTAGCCAGCCCCGTACCCCGAAAAGGGTACGGGGTTTTTTAATTTCAACTGCAAGGGAAGACTACCGGCTGGGGGTTGTGGGCGGGGCAGCTCGGGGCTGCGGGCTGGGGCTCTGGGCTGTTATCGAAGACGCTTCGTTACCGCGCGGGTGGCGGATCGGGGTAACCGGTGTCCATGATTACCAGCCAGTGTCCTCCTTCGCGACGCCACATCGTGACGTATCGTCCGGTTCCCAACTCCTTACCCGCGTCCGCACTGGTTCGACTCACGATCCAGTAGCGCCCGGTGGTCGAGCCGATCGAGCCACCACGAAAGATGTGGGCGTCGGTCGGTTCCCAGTTCAGGGTGCTCGCGGTATCAGAGATACGCGGCAGATCGAGCTGTCGGATCTCATTGAGACCTCTGACCATGTTGTCTAGATATCTGATGCGAATCGCGTCCGCCGCATAAAACGACATCCAGCCATCGATTCCTCTGGCGTGTGTAGCGATGGCGAAATCGCGGTCGGCTTGCATCAGTGCAGCCTCAGTTGCGTCGCGCGCGGAACCCGCCGTGTTGACGACGACGCCGACACAACTCGTCGTCACTGCGCTCAACGCGAAAATGACAAATGATCGTTTCATGTGGTTAACCCGTTTCATTTTGTTCGCTTTTACGCCGCCGATTCGAGAGCTAACCGTGAATCGATGAGAGCAGATAGTAGCGCAGTCAGCGGTGTGTTACCACTTTCACCACTTTGCCACGAGGTATAGGTTTGCGGTTCGCGCGCGACA
>DASWCI010000214.1:0-9408 GCA_036390195.1 Gemmatimonadaceae bacterium | reverse complement strand
TTCGCACCTCCCACAGCCTCGGGAAAAAACGCTGGGAGATCGTCGTCTGAAGGTATTTCGAGCCGAGGGTTCCGCCCGTCCCGGAGGTCGCCGGGCCGATGATGCGCTCGACGAGCTGAACGTGCAGGAATCGCCACATCGCGAATCCCTGCTCGTACTCGAGCAGTCCTTCTGCCAGCATCTGCAGCGGCCTCTGATGCAGCTCCGCGTAGATCTGCTCGAGAGTGACAGCGTGCGCCTCGAGCAGATCGTCGAACAGTTGCTGCAGAGTGGGTTTGGCGAGCGCCTGCTCCACCAGTGGTGCAATCTCGCCGTGCTGTTTCAGCACCTGAAGAAAATGTTCGTCGCGCATTCCCGACATCGCTTCGATCGCGCGGAACTGCACACTCTGCGATCCACTGGAGGTACCAAGGTAGCCGCGGAATTGCGCGAACCGTTGTGGAGGAAGCGTCTCGAGCGCCGAGAGCTGTCCGGTGACTATATGGACAAGCGCGTTCACTCTCCGAACCGAAGTCAATGCGCCAAGAGTGTCTCTGGCTTCCAGAAGCGCAATGAGTCCCTCGAGCTCGTGCAGAATCAGCTTGAACCAGAGCTCGCTCGCCTGATGCACGATGATGAACAACAGCTCGTCGGGGTGCTCGGGCTTGGATCGGGGCCGCTGGAGCCTAAGCAGCTCGTCGAGCGCCAGATACGACGAGTAGGTGAGCTCGTCGCCGCCTTTCTTTGGTGCGGCGGTCGAAGTACGCTTGCGCTTCTGCTTGGTCAAAAGGTCGCGACCTCGAGAGATGCCACGTCCTCCACCCGCATCGTCTCCGTCGTATAAAACGGCTCACCATAGCGGCAGCGAATCAGCGACCCGTAGTGTGCGGCATGATGGCGAATCAGATCGCGCAGCGGGTCGCCATTTGGGTACACCTCGCCCGCTTGCACGGCGTCACCGAATTGCGATTCGTAACACCCGATTGCTTCGAGTTTTTTCTCGAACGCTTCCGTGATGTCGACGACGAAGGTCGGTTTCTGGTTGTCTTCGCGGAATGATAGCGCGTGAAGGACTTTGAGCGGTCGATGCGGGGCAATCTTTGGCTCGATCTTTTTCAAGCCCGCAACGAAGCAGGCATCTCGCACGAGCTGTGCGACGATCGGATGATCGGGGTGGCGCCCGTGCTGCGAATGAGTGATCACGACCCTCGGCTGAAGGCGCCGAATCACAAGCGCCACTTTGGCCCGCGTCTCCGGTGTGTTCTGAATTCCGCCGTCGGGGAGGCCGAGATTTTCGCGGACGGCCACGCCCATCACTTTCGCGGCCTTCGCGGCCTCTTTGGCTCGGAGATCCGGTGTGCCGCGGCTCGCCATCTCCCCCGCGGCGAGATCGAGAATCGCCGTTTGTCTTCCTAGCATGTGTGAGCGGATCAGTGTGCCGCCGCAAATGAGCTCGATGTCGTCCGGGTGCGCGGCAATCGCGAGGACGTCGACACGTTTCATGCGGAGAATCTACTCGTAACGCAAAGCGTCGATTGGATCGAGCTTCGCCGCGCGCTGGGCCGGCAGCATGCCGAAAACAATTCCGATGCTCACGGAGACCATCACTGCCACCAGCGTGAGCCCAATCGGGACGCCCGCATCGATTTTCATGGCGAGCGTGGCGAGCCGGCCGAACGTCAGGCCGATCAGGATTCCCAGCGCACCGCCAAATCCGGTCAGCGTCGCCGCTTCGACCAGAAATTGAAAAAGAATTTCCTTTCTCGTCGCGCCGAGAGCTTTGCGAATGCCGATCTCGCGAGTGCGGCTCGTGACGGACACCATCATGATTGCCATCACGCCGATTCCGCCTACGAGCAGTCCGACGCTAGACAACACGATCATTACCAGAAAGAAAACTCCGGTGATCTTGTTGAACGTGTCGAGGATCTGGTCCTGCGTGATGAGATCGAAGTTGTTCTTGTCTGCGGGTCGCAGTCGACGCATTTCGCGCATGGCAATGGTCACTGCTTCCTGCGCCTGTACTGTTGTGACTGCCGGTTTGGGCTTGACGGGGATATAGAGCGCGTTCGTCTTATCGATGGTGAACTGGTGGTCCATCATCTGGTAAGGAACGACGGCGCCGATGTCCTGACCGGGCGGCGAGAAAATGTTTTCGGGCTGCGCGTAGAGGCCGATCACACGCGCGGGGCGGCCACTGATCCTGATCTGCTTGTCGAGAACTGACTCCCGGCCGAACAGCTTCCTCGCGGCATTCTCGTCCAGGACCGCGACGCTGGCGCCTGCGGCGAGCTCCGCCGGTGTGAACCAGCGTCCGTCGAGCAGTTCGCCGCCCTGGATTTCCTGGTATCGGTCATCCGCGCCCACGATGAGGACGTTCTGCGTACGCTGCGCCTCGTACGACAGTCGACCGTTATTCTGCGCCCAGATCGCCGCGTAAGAGACCTCGGGAAGCTGCTTGATTCTGTCGGCCTCAGCCTCGACCAGATCGGGCCGTACCCGAATCCATTTGGGTAGGCGGTCGGGATTCACCGGCGTCTGCGAAAAAACCTTTACGACGTAGAACGTCGTTGGTCCGGCAATCTCGATCGTGCGCACGATCTGATCCTGAATTCCCTGGACGATCGCTGCCATCGTCATCACGGTTGCAACGCCGATGACGACGCCGAGTATCGTCAGCGATGAGCGCAGCTTGTTCGCGCGGAGGGTGTCCACCGCGATCTGCACGTTGCTGCGGATTCGCTCGGCGATGATCATTCGGCACGCAGCGCGTCAATGGGATCGAGCTGCGCCGCACGCGACGCCGGATAGACACCAAACAGTACTCCGACTCCCGCACCCAGTGAGAGAGCGAGCATCACCGACCAGACGCTCACTCGCGCTGGCAGTGGGGACGCGAGGCTGACCAGACTTGCCAGTCCCCAACCCGCGATGACGCCGAACATTCCACCGAAGGTCGCCAGCACGATCGCCTCGACGAGGAACTGACGCTGGATGTCGCCTCGCTTGGCGCCCATCGCTTTGCGCACCCCAATCTCGTGCGTCCGCTCCGTCACCGACATGAGCATGATGTTCATGATGACAATGCCGCCGACGACGACGCCGATGGCAACGATTGCCGGAATGACCGAGAAAAGAATGCGCGTCAGGTTCTTCCAGAATTCCACCAGCGCATCCGCTGTCTCGATGGAGTAATCGGGCTCGTCAGCTGGTCGCAGATGGTGCGCGACGCGCATCGCTTCGTCCGCCCGCTGCATGCCAGCCGGGACGAGGTCGGCGCTCGGCATCTTGACCGAGACATTCGTCGTCTTGCGCCGGCCGAAAAGCATCTCGAAGTTCGGCAGCGGCAACAGCACGAAGCCATCGAATGACTGCCCGAGCACGCGTCCTTTTTTGGCGATCGTTCCGACAACGGTGAAACGCTGGCCGAGGATGCGAATGTCCTGGCCGACCGGATCGATGTTCTCGAATAGCTTGTCCGTAATGTCGGCCCCAATAACCGCGACGGAGTGGTGATCGCGCACGTCGACATCGCTGATAGGACGTCCGCTGGCAAACACGTAATCCTGAACGACCTGGTACGGCGCAGTGATGCCGAAGATGGCGACGTCGGCCTGGGTCCTGTTCTTCCACACGATGTCCGCGATAGGAACGGGCCAACCGGTTTGCATGCTGACCGCAACCGCTTCGGGTACGGCAGCCATGACGGCGTCGGCGTCGGATTCTGTGATGCGCGGTCTCCTCTGCAACCTGCGCCACTCCTCGTCGTCGAAGAGGCCGATGCGAATTGGAGTTCGCCTGACCTGGAAGGTGTTCGCGCCGATCAGCGCGCTCGCCAAATTCTCTTTGACGTACGCGTTCATCCCGGAGATGATCGCCACGACGGCCACGAGGAATGCGACCGAGACGATGATCCCGAGCAGCGTGAAGAAGGACCGCAACTTGTTGACGCGGATCTGCTGGAGAGCGGTCGTTATTACGTCGGCGAAGCGCATGGCTTTAATTTCGGCGACCGGCAGGCGGGGCGCTACAAAAGGTTTCTTTAACTTCAACAGAACGGGCGGGAGGCGTCAGCTTCGCTGGCGCCAGGTTAGAGGTTAGGACGTCGGGACGTTCCTGCCAGTCGTACGGCACAAGCAGTTGCTTGTACTCCGAATGGCGCCGGTGAAGTCCCGACGTAGTTACCTAACGTCTCGCAGCTTTAGGCTGACGCCTCCAGCCCGTTCAGTTGCTGTTGATGTTTTTTTGCGACGCGATGCCAGCTATTCGTATCGCAATGCCTCGACCGGATCGAGACGCGCCGCCCGCGCGGCGGGCAGCAGCCCGAATAGAATTCCCGTAAACGCGCTCGTAGCTAATGCGGCAACAACCGCCGAGACCGGAGTCGAGGCGGGTACCGCAGGGAAGGCGGTCTTGATCCCGACCGCGACCAGAATGCCGAGGACGAGACCAATTGAAGCGCCAATGCTGGTCAGTGTTGCCGCCTCGACGAGGAACTGCCAGAGGATCGCGCTCCTTGTCGCCCCGAGAGCTTTTCGTACGCCGATCTCGCGCGTGCGCTCTGTAACGCTGATCATCATGATCGCGACCACGCCAACGCCACCCACCAGCAATCCAACCGACGACAGTGCCAGTCCAACAACGAAGAAGGTGCCGAACAGTTTGTTGTAGATGCCCATCAACCGGTCCTGCGTCACGATCTCGAAGTTGTTCTTGGCGGTCGATCTGAGTCCGCGACTCGCGCGCAACAGTGCCGTCACGTCGTCGGTCGCCTCCTCCGTTGTCACGCCGGGCTCCGGCTTGACGATGAAATCCACGCCGCGCATCCACGGGTTGAGGCTGCGTCGCGCACTCTCGAAAGGCACTATCGCCTTCGCCTGGTCGCCGCCGCCCGCGGATGTCGGCGTGCCCATCGGGCTCGCAGTGTAGTGGTAGACTCCGATCACCTTGAATCCGACGCCATCGACATTGATCGTCTTGTCAATCGGATCCGATGTTCCGAACAGTCGGTCGGCAAGCTTTTGGTTGACGATGATCACGCGGGCCGCCGTCGTATTCTCTGCGTAAGTAAAGCTGCGCCCGGGATAAATGTCGCCGCCATCCACGTCTACCCAGTTCGGTGTGTAGATCTCCATCCCCGTGCTGACCTGCTTGTCCTTGTAGGTGAATTTTGCTCCGCTGCCCAAGTGGGCGGTGACCGCCTTGATAGTGGGCAGCCGCTCGAGTGTGGTCGCCTCTTCGATCGTCAGGGGTGGGTTCCGCCGCTCAGGACAAGTTTCGTCCGAGCCATCGCACGCCTCAAATCCGCTGATAGGGCGGCGGTAGATGTAGAACGACGTCGGACCAGCTGCCTCGAGATCTCGAGCAAAGCTCTCGTTGATCCCGCGCACAACCGACGACATCGCCACGACGACGAAGACGCCAATCGCGACTCCCATGATGGTGAGAGCGGCCCGTACCTTGTTCGACCGAATCGAGTCGACTGCCATCCCGACGCCTTCCAACGCGTTGAAAATTCGCTGCGCGATCCGCATCGCTATTCCTTCCTCAGTGCTTCGATCGGATCGAGCGACGCAGCTCTGCGAGCCGGATAAACGCCCGAGATGATTCCGACGACGGTCCCAAGCAGCGTCGCCATGACGATGGACCAGGGCGCGATCGCGGCGGGGAGAGGAGTCTTCCACTCGACTACCTTTGCGATGACGATGCCGAGCAGGATGCCGATGATCGCGCCGAGCGTGCTCAAGGTCGCGGCTTCGACCAGGAACTGGCGCATGATGTCGCGGCGGCGGGCGCCCAGAGATTTCCGTATTCCGATCTCGCGAGTGCGCTCAGCCACGGCGACGAGCATGATGTTCATGATTACGAGTCCGCCGACTATCAACCCGATTGCGGGAAAGGCGGTGCCGGCCATGGTCATGATCTTCTTCAGCTTATCCATGAAGGCCAGCGCGCTGGCCGAGGTTTCCATGAAGAAGTTGTCGGGCTCACCTGGTCTCAGCTTGCGACGTCCGCGCATAACTTCGCGCACCGACTCCATCGCATCGGTCATCGTAAGCGACGTCGGAGTCTGAACCATGATTCCATCCACGTCACCACGCGGATTGGTGAAGTGATGGAGCGGCGAGTTATATGGTGCGATTGCGACTCGATCGAGGGAAAGGCCAAAGACTGACCCTTGCTTCTCGAGCACGCCGATCACGGTATAGGGCATGCCCTTGATGCGGAGCTGACGCCCCAGTGGATCGAGATCCTTGAAGAAATATTTCGCGACTTCATCCCCGATCACCACGACCGGGGCGCCGAGCGAGGACTCTTGCGGAGTGAACGCCCGTCCGATACGAACGTCGTATTTCTTGATCGTGAAATAGTCGCCGTCGATCGCGTGCGCTTCGACCTGCTTGGGACGCGCCCACTGGGACTGGGCCTGGAGGTATTCCTGACTCTCCACCGCGTATCTCGAGCCGGGCGGCAGAACACTCGCCACCAGCGAAAGATCCGAATGGTAAATGCGCGGCCTGCGGAGCCACGACCGCCACTCCTCTTCCGATCCGGCGCCATCGCCGAACCAGGGGAAGCGCCTGAGCGTGAAGGTGTTCACGCCGAGCATTTTCGCCGCGAAGTCGTTCTCCATGTAGCTGCTCATGCCCTGCACGATGGAGATGACGGCGATCAGGAACATCACGCCGATGCAAACGCCGAGGAGCGTGAAAAAGCTCTTCAGCTTCTGGACGCGGATCTGCGCCAGAGCGAGCCAGATTGCCTCGACGAACGGCATTGCTATTCCGTCGTTGAGGAAATCTTTGGTGGGGCGATGCCTGCCGACTTGATGAATGTCGCGCGCTTCTCGTCACTGGAGATCATTCCGTCGTGCAGCAGAATGACGCGCCGAGCGTGCGCTGCGATGTCCGACTCGTGGGTGACCATGATTACGGTCTGACCCTGTTCGGCCAGACCCTCGAATACGCGCATGATCTCTTCAGAAGTGGTAGAGTCTAGGTTTCCAGTCGGCTCGTCGGCGAGAAGGATCGACGGCTGATTTACCAGCGCGCGCGCGATAGCTACGCGCTGACGCTGACCGCCCGATAGCTCATTCGGCCGGTGTTGCACCCGGTCGCCGAGCTGAACCCGCTCGAGAGCTTCGATCGCTCGCTTGCGTCGTTCGTCAGCCGAGACACCGGCGTAGACGAGTGGAAGCTCGACATTGTGGAGCGCTGTCGCGCGTGGAAGGAGATTGAAGGTCTGAAAGACGAAGCCGATCTCGCGATTTCTGACGCGTGCGAGCTCGTCCTCATCTTTGTCGGAGACGAGAGCGCCACTCAGCCAGTACTCACCGGCTGTCGGAGTGTCGAGGCAGCCAATGAGATTCATGAGGGTCGATTTTCCCGACCCGGACGGACCCATGATCGCGACGTACTCGTTGCGACGGATCGCAATGTCGACTCCACGCAGGGCGTGGACGACTTCGCCGCCGATGTCGTAGTCGCGCTTCAACCCACGCGTGACGATGACCCAGTCTTTTTCCGGCGCAGCGCCGGCCTCCTGGGTAACGATGTGCCGCTCAGCGGTCGTGCTGAGCGGGATCTCATCAGTATGCATTATGCCTTAGCCGGCTCGCCGGGTTTCTTCGGTTGTTCCTTCTGTGCGCGCACGTTTGCGCCGTCCTTGAGCTCGCGGATGGCCTGGTAGGTGCCGCCGACGATGTTCTCGCCTTCCTTCAGACCGTTGAGCACCTCGAAATACTTCTCACCCGCGATACCAACCTTTACGGGACGGAAGGCGACTTTGTTGTTCGCACCGACCACGAACACTCCTTCGACATCGCGCTTGCCGACCTGCTTGGTCGGCGCTTTCCGGGCGAGCGTGAGCGCGGTGTCGGGCTTCACGCTGTCTTCGCGCACCGTCAACGCGATGATCGGAATCGACAACACGTTGTTTCTGGTCGACGTGATGATCTTCGCCGTCGACGAAAAATCGGGGCGCGTCTCGGGGGGAGCGTTCAACAGCTGGATCGTTACTTCATAGTCGATTGCCTGGTCGGTCGATCCGGCGGTGCCGCCCGTGCTCGCACCCTTTACGGAGCTGTTCGAGATCTCGGAGACACGGCCGATGAAGGTCGTGTCCGGAAACGCATCGAGTTGTATCACGGCGGAATCGCCGATCGTGATTCGACTGACGTCCGTCTCGTCGACCTTCACTTTCGTCTCGAGCACGCTCATGTCGCTGATGGTGAGCATCGTTGCCGCATCCTTGTTGAACGTGCCCTGGATCGCGGTTTCACCCTGCTCGACACTGAGACGTGTCACCCGGCCACTCATTGGAGCGACGATAGTCGTTTTGCTGAGCAGCGACTGCGAGTCGCGCAGCGAGGCGGTTGCCTGGTCGACAGCGTGATTCGCTGCCTCCAGCGACGCCTGATTGACTTCGACCTGCGTACGAAGCTGCTCGATCTGCTCGTCCGAGACGAGCGTCGGGTTTGCCTTCTTGAGCGCCATCAGCCGGTCGAAGTTTCGCTGAGCCTGAAGGAGGGCAGGCTTGGCCTGCGCTGCTTGTGCTTTCGCCGAGGCGACGGCGGCGGTTGCTCTCTCCACCGAAGCTCTGTACTGCGATGGATCGATTTCGAGCAGGAACTGTCCGGCCGTCACCATCTGCCCTTCCTTGACCGCCAATCGAACGATTCGTCCGCTTATGTCGGCGCTGATGTCGACCTTCGTGTGCGGGCGCACCTGCCCGCTCGCTGTCACGGAAGCGACGAGGTCGCGCCGCTGAACCTTTTCGATGCGGACTTCGGTCGCCTTATTGCGGCCCTTCATGGCGCTGGTGACGCCAATGATCAGGACTGCGAGTGCAATTGCGCCGGCTACAGTCCACTTGGTGCGTTTCTTCATATGTGTCGATCGATTTAGCGAAGGGGATGACCGACGGCGCTTTCCAGAGCGGCGAAGGCCTTGTGGTAGTCATATACGGCATTGATACGATCGCTTTCGGCGCGCTCGTACGTCGCGCGCGCCTCCGTCAGGTCGACGAAAGTGGTCGCCCCGATTCTGTAACGGTCCTGCACCAGTTTCAGCTCCTGCTTTGCCTTGACGGCATTCTGTTCCTGGAGCGCGACAGTTTTTTCCGCAGTGACCAGAGTGAGATAAGCGGCGGTGACATCAGCGGTCAGCGCCAGCTCCCTCGCTTTCACACTGTAGCGCGCGTCGGAACGGCTGGCCATCGCCTCTTGTAACCTTTGCTCGCGCGCGAATCCGTCGAAGAGCGGGAGCGACAGGGTTGCGGCTATCGAGCGCGGCGACTTGGTGAAGCTGAAGGGAAACTTGGCGTTGTTGTCGCGGATCGCCTGCGCCTGCGCGCTGGTGAACGCCATTGCATTGCACTCAGCCAGCTGGTTAGAGAGGCTGAGGGCCGCCCGTACTTCTTCGGTTCTGA
>DASWCI010000213.1:0-7460 GCA_036390195.1 Gemmatimonadaceae bacterium | reverse complement strand
AGTCCATCGCTGCGCCACCTCGTTCTGTTGGCCACGCTCGCCAGCGGTTTGGCGTTGCCCGTCGTGATGTTGATCTCCCCGAAGTGGAATGTTCCTCTGCTAACATCTGCCTCTCCATTGGATTGGCGCGCCAACAACGCGACCTCATTAACCACTCGCGTGATCGGGCACTCGGTTCCATCCGCCGATCCACAGTCCCTCTCTGCTGCGCGACATTCGTCCAATGCAAGCGATGTTCTCGCGGAGCTACCGATCTTTCCTTTGCTCTGGGCAATCGGATTCGCGGGCATCCTAGCGTGGCTTGCGATCGGACGCGTGAGACTCGATCGCATCGCCGCGACGTCTTGGCCGCTCGGCGACTCCGACTGGAGCAGGATTCTCGAGCAAGAGCGCAAGTACGCCGGAGTCGGCAAGCCGGTGCTCCTCTTTTCCAGTTCTGTCGTCAGTACTCCACTTACGTGGGGATGGCGTTCGCCGGTCGTTCTCCTCCCGGAGGATGCGGTCGATTGGCCAGAGCAGCATCGCCGCATCGTATTGCGACACGAGCTTGCTCACGTCGCGCGCGGGGACTCTCTCGCGCAACTGCTCGGCGGTTTCGTGTGCGCGCTTTACTGGTTTCACCCGCTGGTGTGGATGGCGGAGCGTCGTCTACGCAGTGAGTGCGAGCGCGCATGCGATGACACTGTCGTGTCCCTTGGCACTCCGGCCGCGGAGTACGCCGCGCATCTGCTGGAAGTCGCACGCTCGGCGCGGGCCTTCGGCGCACCTGGCTTCCTGTCGGTAGCGATGGCCAGACCATCTCAGCTCGAAGGCAGACTGCTAGCGGTTCTCAGCGAATCGCGACAACGCATTTCTCTTTCGCGAGGGGCGCGCCGCGCAACAGTGGCGCTTTCGGCACTGGTGTTGTTGCCGCTCGCGGCTTTTCGTGCAGTTCCAAAACCAGATCAACCCGCAAAAGCTGATGTCGAGCCGATACTATCCAGTCCGGCGAGCCAGACGTTCCAGCCGGGTGCATCGATCAAAACCGCGGCGACCCCAATCGCGAGCGCGGGGGCTAATCCGGCGTGGTCGTCCGTCGATGACAAGAAGTTGGCGAATCCAACTCGCACTTACGCCGCCGACAGCTCGTTTGAGCTCTCCGTTCCAGTTCGAAGTGGCGGTACACTCAACCTCGATCTCAAAACCGGCGGCGAAGTCACAATCAAAGGTTGGGACAGGTCGGAGGTCTCCGTGCATGCGTCGCTGGGTGGGCGTAATTGGCGTGAAACCCAAGTTACGTTGCGCGGATCCGACGGCGACGCGACGCTAGTTTCTGACTTCACGCAAACCTCGACCAGCCACAGCACGAGTCACCACTTCGACATTCAGGTGCCGCGCAATTTCGACGTTCGGATCAGATCATCTGGTGGCTCGATCTCGATCGCTGACGTGAACGGCGTCTTCACAGGTCAGACTGGTGGTGGCGAAATCACGATTCGCAACTCGAACGGCGAGGTCGACATTCGGACCGGGGGCGGCGAGATCCACGTGTCCGATTCAAATCTCAACGGCAGCGTGAGCACCGGTGGCGGACCCGTGAGAATCATCGGAGTGAACGGAAACCTAAGCGGCCAGTCAGGCAGCGGTCCGGTCATCTATACCAACTCCGGCGGCCAGAACATCGGAACTGGAATTAGCATCGGAAAGAACGGCGGTGTAAGCGTGCGTAGCGGAAGCACCAGTATCAGCAGCAGTGGCCGATCCACCAGCATCAGCAACGACAGCCTCGGCATTATACATCTCAACGATGGCTCCGGCAGAGGCAGCGGGTTTGCGATGAGCGGAATCCGGATGACAACGGCGGGTGGCCCGCTCTCACTGGCGAGTGCTCCGAACGGAGCACGCGTGACGACGGGCGGAGGTCCGATTCGCATCGGACCTTCGGGAGGAGAGGTCTACGCACAGACCGGCGGCGGACGCATCGACATCGGTCCGGCCCAGGGATCGGTTGAAGCACACACTGGAGCGGGAGATGTCACTATCGAGCTGGAAGGCGCGAATACACACTCCGTCGATGTGACGTCTGGTAAGGGGGAAGTTGTGCTGATCCTTCCTCGGGACATCAACGCCACGCTGGAGTTGGAGAGCGCGTACACCAACAACCTGGGTCACAAGACGCGCATTGAGAGCGATTGGCCGCTGACGCCGACTGAAACCAGCGATTGGGACGCCAGCGAAGGAACGCCTCGTCGTTACGTCCGAGTTCGGCAGAATCTCGGGCGGGGCGGCGCTGTAATTCGCGTGCGAACGGTCAACGGGAACATCGTTCTCAAGCGCGAACGCTAGCCGACTCGCGAGGTGCGCAGACAGATAGCGGTCATCGCTACGCGATGCTTGTGCATCGCGGTGTTTTGCTGTAGGTGTGCTGCGCTTGCAACAGCCCAGGAGCTCCGGTTCGATAGCTCAGCGCTTCGTACCGATACGGCGCGCGGAATGTCGGAGTTGGCAGGCCAGGCTATCGCGATCTACAGAGACGACAATCGCGACCGGTACCTTGATAATCTCTTCCGTCTTCAGATGGTCGCGGGTCGCTACGCAGACGCGACCAACACTCTTAACTCCCTGCGCGCACTGAGGCGGAATAGAGTTTCGCTCTCAGCGACCGCCGCCGATGCGCTGTACGCGATTTTCGCCGCAGCGAGACAACGCTCCGCCGAGGGGCCATTCGAGGAGTCATTTCGCCAGGAATTCGGCAGCGCCCTGGCCCGCCTCGACGACAGGACCTCCGCGCTGGCCATTCGCGCCCTCGGCGTCAATCACTTTGCTTTGGATCGAGCCGTAGATCGTGCGCTGCAGCAGCAGAAAGGCAAGGAGACGATCTCGGTTACCGGCGCGCTGCAACTGATCAAGGCATATCAGATCCAGCAAACCTTCCGGACAATCGTGCCACTCGCTGGCCCCCTCGTGGCAGCTGACGATGACCGGCGGTACGCTATCGATCGAAACGTTCGGGTGAAAACACCCGACGGTGCGACAATCTGCGCGATGGTTGTGCGACAGCGTTCGGTTGCGCGACGTCTCCCCGCGCTGCTCAACTTTACGATATACGCAGATTCTGAAAGCAATCTTGCCGACGCTCGGCGGGCGGCGTCCAATGGTTACGTCGGCGTGATCGGACTCACGCGCGGGAAGATGTGCAGCCCCGACAAAGCAGTGCCCTACGAGCACGATGGGTCAGACGCCGCCGCATTGATCGATTGGATCGCGACGCAGAGCTGGAGCGACGGCAGAGTCGGGATGTACGGCGGGAGCTACGAAGGCTTCACGCAGTGGGCTGCTGCCAAGCACATGCCGAAGGCGTTGAAGACGATCATCCCCGCTGTCGCCGTCGCGCCCGGAATCGATGTCCCAATGGACGGAAATCTTTTTCTGAGCTTCGTGTATCCGTGGCCCTTCTACACGACGAACTCAAAAGCGCTCGATGACACGATGTACTTCAACTTCGCGCGCTGGAATCGATTGAACCACGACTGGTACGTGAGCGGTCGCGCGTATCGCGACCTGGACAAGATCGACGGAACCCCCAACCCGATTTTCGAGGAGTGGATTGCACATCCAACCTACGACTCGTACTGGCAAAGCATGATTCCGTACGAGAACGATTTCGCGCGCATCAATATCCCGGTGCTTCAGACTGCAGGCTACTACTACGGCGGGCCCGGAGCCGCGCTCTACTATTTGATGCAGCACTACAAATACAATCCGCGCGCCGAGCATTATCTGGTAATCGGTCCCTACGATCACGTGCTCGGACAGCGGGGGCTGGTCAACGCACTCGGCGACACGATCTACGAAGTGGGTGGTTACAAAGTAGATCCGGTTGCGCTCACGGACTTCGGAGAGCTTCGCTACCAGTGGTTCGACTACATCTTCAAAGGCGCGCCCAGACCCGCTCTTCTAAAGGACAAGATCAACTATGAGGTGATGGGCGCGAACGAATGGAAGCACGCCCCATCGATTGCGGCGATGTCGAATCAGGCGCTGCGGTACTACCTCATAGCATTGCGCGTTGGGGAGAGCTATCGACTGACCGAGCGTAATCCCGAGACCGCCACTACCATCGTTCAGAATATTGATCTCGGCGACCGAACTGACGCGGATCGTAGATCGCCCGGCGGCGGCATCGTCGATAGCGCGATCGATACCTGGAATGGCATCGCGTTCGTCAGCAATCCGTTGATGAGTCCCATTGAGACGAGCGGACTCTTCTCGGGCCGCCTCGAATTCATCACCAACAAGAGAGATTTTGACATCAACATCTCGCTCTACGAGCTGACCTCGAAGAGCGAGTACGTGCTACTCTCGACGTACTGGACCCGCGCCAGCGCCATCGGTGATCTCGTGAATCGCCGATTGTTGACGCCGGGTGTACGCGAGCACCTCGATTTCAAGAGCGTGCGCTTGACGAGCCGGCGGATGCAGCCCGGCAGTCGAATCGTCGTGTTGATCAACGTCATCAAGCAACCCGGCATGCAAATCAACTACGGGACCGGGAAGGACGTGAGTGACGAGACAATCGCCGACGCAAAGGAGCCGCTCTGGATAAGGTGGTTTGGCGACACCTTTGTCGAGGTGCCCATACGACTGTGACGGCCACGGCTAGCGACTTCTTCGTTGACCCGCCATGTAAATCGCAATGCCGAGCACATTCGCACCTACGATGACAACGATGATCTTCGCGGCGAAGATTTGCCAGCTCGCGACGTCTATGATGGGGAAAACCGACAGAATCGAGTAGAGAAGGGTGACAGCGAATCCGCACCCCGCCGCGACGCGGAGCGCCGTCGATGGCCGTCGCGACAGGCGCGCTGCACCAAAGATCGGAATCGCGAACAGCGCCAGATAGGTGAGCGCGTAGAAGATTCCTGCTGCGTTCTCCAGAGTCTGAAACGCCTCCTGAACTCCCACACCTGCCTGACCCGCCAGCGAGAGCGCAATCGTAATCGCGCTCACAAAGAGGATGGAGTTCACCGGGGTTCTGAAGCGCGGATGAAGCCGAGCGAACCAATGCGGCAAAAGATTGTCCCAGCCGGCGACGAGTGGCAGTCGCGTGTTCCCGTTGAACAGCATCGTCACCACGCCTACCTGCCGCAACAGCAGCAGCAGAATCAGAGCGGGTACGATAAGCTGCGCGACGCCGGTTCCCGCGAAACCAATACTCAGTGTCTGCGGAATTGGGCTCACCAGATCGATACGATCCTTCGGCACCAGCGCGATCACGCTATTCGTTCCGAGAATGAACATTAGGGCGATGATTGGTGCAGCGAGCAACACAGACCGGCCGATCGTGCGCGCGGGACTGCGTGCCTCTCCAGCCATGATGGCGACGTATTCGAACCCGCTCAGCGCACCGAGCGCCATCTTGCCGAAGATGTTGAGGCTGTAGAGTGTGACGGCTGGAGCCGCGACATCGAGCGGATGGTAAGACACTGGCCGTCCGTGCCCCAACGCAATCAGCGGGACGACCAGAAGCGCGGCGAAAGTGAGCACGTGAGCAGCGCCACCGACATCCTGCACCCATCTTCCAATGCCGAGTCCCAGAATGGAGATACCGGTAACAATGAGTAGCGATAGCGTGCTAACGGCTGGTGTGTACCACCAAAGTTCTGACAGGAATGCAGTGCTACCGGTGGCGAGATAGGAGGCATTCGTGGCGATCGTGACGCCGAAGGTTGCCATGATCAGCACCGCGTACGCCCACAGATTCCAGGCGACCATGAATCCGGCGAATCTGCCGAGCCCGACTGCGGTCCACTGATAAACTCCGCCCTCGAGCGGCATCAGGCGACTGAGATAGATCACCACCGCCGCCTGCGGCAGGTAATAGGAGGCAATGGCGAGAAGCCAAAAGACCGTATGAGATGATCCGAGCTTTGCCGCCGTCCCGACCCACCCCGACCCGACCACATAGAGGATCTGCATTAGGACCAAGTCGATGAGTCCGAGCTCTTTACGGAGCCCGGCACTCCTCGCCTCGACCTCGGCGATGCGCTCTACGGCAGCCTGGGTAGCCAAGTCCCTAAACCTTGCCTATTGACAAACCGACGCCACTGTTGAATTTTCAGCACAGTTGATTTTTCAACACCACATTGGGTCTGATCGAGACCCCAGGCTATTTCTCATGGCTGCCACGCTGATGCCCAACAAATCCGACGCAACACCCGAGACCTCCGCGCTCTCCCGCCGCGAAAGACAGGTGATGGACATCCTTCACCGCCGATCCGGAGCCACAGTCGCCGAGATCATGGCCGACCTCCCCGATCCGCCGACCTATTCTGCGGTGCGGTCCGTCCTTCGCATCCTCGGCGAGAAAGAGCTGATCAAGCACCGCGAAGATGGCCCGCGCTACATATACTTTCCGGCCAAGCCGACTGAGACCGCGCGTGAAGATGTGCTCGCGCACGTCGTCCGCACCTATTTCGGCGACAATCCGGAGCAGGCAGTCACAGCGCTCCTGCGCATGTCGGATGTCGATCTCAGCGACGCCGAGATCAAGAGGCTGCGCAACACGATCCGCCGCGCACGGCAGAGCGGGAGATAACGCCTATGATCTCGACATTCTTCTCCGGCTTTGGCGCGCTCACTGGCTCGAGCATCTCGATGGTGATGTTGCTCGTGAAGGCGACTCTGATTCTTGTCGTCGCGCTCGGAATCACGCTCGCGATGCAGCGCGCATCCGCTGGCGCGCGTCATTTGGTCTGGCTCGTTACCCTCGCAGCGTTACTGCTCGTTCCCGCGCTCATGGCCTGGTCACCGATTCCACTGAGAATTCTGCCGCCGACGGCGAAATCGACGCCGAACCTTCCGTCTGCCGTGGGCAGCGTTTCGATAGATAGGACCGGTCGAGCGGACAAGGCTGCCGTAATCGTCGCTCCAACTTCCACGAAGGGTGAAGTCAAATCATCGAGCTCGATCGGGGCTGAGATCTCCACCTCTCCGGTCTTGAGTGGCCTATCCATCATTGTGCTCGTTTGGGCCGCTGTAGTGCTCGCGATTGCCACATCGCTCGGCTACGCAACGCTGGTCGTTCGCCGGATCGTCAAGCGTGCGCGACCGCTGGACGCCGAGGATTGGCTCACTCCGCTCTGGGAAGTTTCCGACAGGCTGTCGCTCGAGGAGCCGCCACGACTTCTACGGAGCGAGGACGCGAAGATGCCGTTCGCGTGCGGCGTCTTCAACCCGACGATTGTCCTTCCGGCGGAATGCGATTCGTGGTCGCTCGATCGTCGACGTGCTGTCCTGCTTCACGAGCTGGCTCACGTTCGCCGTCACGATCTTGTCGGTCATACGCTCGGGCGTTTCGCCTGCGCAGTGTACTGGTTCCATCCGCTGGTCTGGACGGCGGCCAAGCAGCTCCGGTCCGAGAGTGAGCGCGCTTGCGACGATCTCGCACTTGCGTGCGGTGCGCGGGCGACGGATTA
>DASWCI010000212.1:0-12808 GCA_036390195.1 Gemmatimonadaceae bacterium | reverse complement strand
ACGCCGCCCTCAAGCGGCGTTACGTCAGTCGAGCTACCGAAGAGGAGCCTCAATGACCCGTGTTCGCTTCAGATTCAGCTCAGCCGTAACGACCTTTCTCACCCTTACGGCAATCATCCTGCCGGCCCCTGCCAGGGCGTTGCAGCTCTATTCGCACGCCGGTCGGACGAGCTCGAATGCGGTGGCGAACCATGCTGATTCTCTCCCCACCGGAGCCTCGGCTTCAGGCGGATCCGTGACGAGTGACAGCGCACCCGCGGCTCCCACAAAACCTCTCTACTCCCCATCGGGTGAAAAGGGCAGTGGGCTTAGCGGTAAGGTCTTCGCCCGGTTCGTCCTTCCGGAAGACTGGATATCGCTGGCGTCGCTGCCTGGAACCGCGGTCGCTGCAGCCTCACTGCAGGGCGGGTCGGGTAGTAGCGCCGAAACAGTTTTCACCATGCGCTCGTTCGGTCAAAAGGTGCGCGCCTGGCTGAACGGCTATCGGTTGGGATACTGGCCACAGGAGAAGGGGCGACTCAGATCGGAAGCCTACAAGAATCCAGACGGCTTCATCGAAGTGACATCCGAGAACGAAGACACCCGGGTGTCTGAGCATTTCCGCCTCCGGGATTTCGTCTCCCACGACCAGAAAGATGTCTGGCCGAAGTACGTCGTGCTTAGAGAGCCGCTGCTCGACAAGCTCGAGCTGGTGATCGAGGATCTCAATGATCACGGCATAAACGCCGAGGGCATGCGCATTCGGTCCGGGTTCCGGACGCCCGCGCACAACTTTGCCGTTCGCGGCGAGGGAAGCGCGCGCGACAGCCGACACCAGTTCGGCGACGCCGCCGACGTCTTCATCGACCAGGAAGGCAGCGGCAAAATGTCGGACCTCAATGGAGACGGTCGAGTCAACTTCGCTGATGTGAAGATGATCCTCGATGCGGTGGAGAGAGTGGAGGCGCGCTATCCAGAGCTGGTCGGAGGCACGGGGCTTTACGCATACTCCGGGCGCAGCGGCCCATTCGCCCATATCGACGTTCGCGGCACCCGCGCCCGCTGGGTGCGCGGCGTCTACAAGGGTCGTTCTCGCCGCATTGTCAGAAGCCGTAGGGCTTCGACCAAGTCATCGAGCTCGGCCAAGACCGCAGTCGCTAAAACTGCATCGGCTACTCGTGGCAGAGTGTCAGAAACGCCGGAGTAATCTGCGCATCGCTGACGCTCTCGTGTTTCTCGCTTCTCGCTTCCCGCCTCCCGCTTCCTGCTTCCCGCTTGTGACTATCTTCCGATCCAGTAAGTCCCCTTGATCTGGAAAATATTCGTGGGCCGATCGCGAAACAATGCGGAGCGATCCCTGCTGAAGTTAAAGTCCCCGAATTGATCGAACCCCTGACGCTCCTGCGTCCACACGAAATAAAGGGTCGAGCCGGGACGATACTCCCAGCGCAGCACTCCAGTCCCCCGGAGCGAACGCAGGTTGAAGTCTGGATTGGCGAATGTGAAGGCCGAGCCTGGGCCGGCACCATCTGGGTCAATCGTGTAACCGGTGACGGCGCCGGTCTGCGAATCTCTGTTCGTGGTCACGGTGCTGCCGTTGTCACGCCCGAACCAATTCATTCGCCGAGACTTGACTTCAGCAAACTCCTTGAAGCTCGTGTATTTCCCGCTCGCGAGAAATGGTTGCGCGAAAAGCTCCAGGGTGAGGTTCGGAGTGAAGGTCACGTTGGTGCGCGTGTCCATCGAGAGGGTCTTCTGCTCGACACGGCCGAAAACGTAGCGAGTGCCGGCGAAACCGGCGGGCGCGGTTGGATCAGCGACAGAGGTCACGAACTGTTGCGCCGTACGATCGTGGTCGAACGACGGAGACAGGCTCACCAGCACCCGAGAGGAAGGCTTCAAGGTGACTGTGGGATAATATGACAGTCGGCCACCCTCACTATTGTCTACCGGCGTGCTGTATTGCACCTGCATTTGACCGACGACACGGGAACGCGAATCGGTTGCGAAGAAAGCGGAGTACAAGTTGTAGCCGTAGTGGATGACGGTTGGCCCGCCTCGTGTCAGGCGTTCGTCGTAATAGCTCGGATGGCGAAGTCCGAAAAAGCTGAAGTTCATGTAGTTCTTGAACGTCGCCTGCCAGTAAGCGTGGTAATCGATGTCGTTACGGTCGCCATCGTAGTTGATTTGCTGCTGCGCCCCGAGACTGGTCCAGACAGATCGGTACCAGAATCCGGGCGTGGTCCACTGGCGGACGACGTTGGCAAGCATCCATTTGTAATCGGCTCTGCCGAGGACACCCATGTCATTCGCCTCGAATCCCGGACTGCGCCAATTCTGTGTCGTCTCCCACAGCCAGTTGCCAGTTTCCTTGGCGAGTCGGGCATAGAATCCGTAGCCGTACAGATTGTGGCGATTCGGATCGAACTCGGTCGAGAATAGCCCGTCCGTCGTTTCGGTGCGACCAGTTCGCTGGTAGTACCGGGCGCTCGAGAATTGTGCGCCCCGAATTGCGGTGGTGTCACCCCCGATGTGTGTGAGCGCGCTCTGCACGTTGAACGAGTAGGCGCGGCCGGCCCAGTGATGATCGAGATCGAGACCGAATGCCTGGGCGTTAGACCTCAGACGCGCGACTTGATCGGGGTTCGTCAGATCACGATTCACCATCGTGGTGATGGCGCCAATGCGCGTAGAACCGGCCCGGAAATCTTTGCGCAGCCGGCCAATGAAGTAATTGGAGAGCGGCTCGACTTCGAGCGTTGAGTCGGCGGTGCTGCCAACGGGACGAAAGCGCGCGCTCTCCCGGTTCGTGAGAGCGTCCATCACCCCAACTGAAATTCCGTTGCTGGTGCGCCCCGTGATCTTGCCGGCGCCCAGGATGGTGGTTGCATCGGCCGCATCGATGAAATCCGATCGGCCCGAGAGAAGTCCGGCCAGCTGCGGTGATCGCCCAATGCGTCTCGTATAGATGAAATTCAAGCTGGAGACGTTGCTGCAGAAGTAGCAGCTGAAGCCTCCAGTCGAGAAGTACTGCGAGTTCGAGACGAAAAACGGCCGCTTCTCGCTGAAGGTCGTCTCGAAGACTGAGAGGTTCACCACCGCGGGATCTACTTCTACCTGCCCGAAATCGGGATTGACGGTTGCATCGAGCGTGAGGTTCGAGGTGAGGTTCACCTTGAGGTCGCCGCCGGCGCGGTACGTCATCTCGGTGTTGGAGTGAAACGGATCACCGGGCTGAGCGCGTTCGAGTTTGCTCCGCGTTGTCACGTACGGGACGATCTCCACTTGGCGAGGCTGCGAGTTGACCCTGATGCCTTCGAGAGTACCAAAGTAGGCTGGTCCGCCGTATTCGTTGTTGCGCCAGAAGGCCCACATGTCCTGTTCGTTGCGACGATCGATCGTCCGCCACACCTGCATTCCCCATGTCTGTTCCCGCGCTCGAGAAAAGCGAAGCTGCGAAAGGGGAATTCGAAACTCCGCCGTCCAGCCCAGCGAGTCGATCCTCGTGGCGCCTTCCCAGACGGGGTCATACGATGCGTCACCGTTTTGATGATCTCCTTTTACACCCGCCGGGTTTAGCTCGAACCAGGTTCGACTGTTCTTGTCGCGAAACGTGTCGAACACAAGCGCGATCTTATCGGAAGTCAGATTATTGTTGCCGGTCATGACCTGGTCGCGGCGCGCAAGCGCCGAGTGTACGCCCTTGGCCCCAAGAGAGTCGAACATCCGCGCGCCGATGTAAATCGCGCTCGCATCATAGAGAATCCTGAGCTCTGTCTTTTGACTCGAGGGCTTGCCTTCGTCCGGACTCGATTGGGTGAGCTCGGTAATTGGGGTTGCCGCGGACCAGGCAGTTTCGTCGAGCAGACCGTCGATCCTGATTTCGCCCTGCCTTAGCGCGGCCTGTGCTACCGGACGCGGATCGTTCTGGGATCGAGTGGTCTGCTGGGAGAAGCTTCGAGAAGAAAGCCAGAAGAGAAGAAGAACTGGAGCGAGACCGAGGACTGCAATGGACCGGCGACGTCGCATAGGAATTTCCTAACGGGTGAAAGCTTGTCTCGGCGGTCGGACTCGTCGAGCGAGCCACCGGTGCGTTCCAACCTTAGACCGCGGAACGGGTCAAATGGTTGGAATTGAGCCAACAGCGCGACCTTTAATAGTCGCCCGGCTATCTTCTCACTGGGCCTGGCGTAGTTGCGATTGGCGACGTGTCATGCTGTTGTAAAATTCTTGCAAACATGGGGGGAAGGTTGAGGCTCAGGCTCATTTGCGCCGCTTTGCTTGGAGCCGCCAGCACATCGCAAGGGCAGGCTCTGCCCGCGCCGATATCGGTTGCTGCGGAGGCAGGCGAAAATCATCTTCGAAATATCCGCCAGCTCACGAACGGAGGTGAGAACGCAGAGGCTTATTTCAGCCACAATGGCAAGTGGCTGATCTTTCAGAGCACGCGCGACGGAAGAACCTGCGATCAGCAGTACGTGATGGGAATCGACGGATCTAACGTACGCAAAGTCTCGAGTGGGGTGGGCAAGACGACATGCGGGTACTTCATGGACGGCGACAGGCGCATCCTGTTCGCGTCGAGCGAGGCCCTCGAGAGGGACTGTCCGCCCCGTCCTGATGCATCGAAGGGTTACGTCTGGAGGCTCGATCCGTTCGACCTTTACACAGCTCGCCCGGATGGCTCTCGACTTCGTCGCCTGACGCGCTTTGGGGTTTACACCGCCGAAGGTGTGATCTCACCAGATGGAAACAAGATCGTGTTCACCTCCCTAAAGGGCGGTGACCTGGACATTTACGTGATGAATGTCGACGGATCCGGGCTGAAGCAGCTGACGCACCAGTTGGGATACGACGGAGGCCCGTGGTGGTCCCCGGATGGAAAACGGATAGTCTACCGCGCGTATCACCCTCAAACGGCGGCGGAGATCGCCACGTACAAGGATCTTCTCGCCCAGCGACTGGTGCGACCCAACAAGATGGACCTTTGGATCATGAACTCCGACGGCAGTGACCAACGTCAGATAACGCATCTCGGTGCGGCAAGCTTCGGCCCATCGTGGACGGCTGATGGCAGGAAAATCATCTTCTCCTCGAATCACCACACCGATCCCAAGATCGGGAACTTCGATCTCTTTCTTATCAATCCCGATGGATCAGGGTTGGAGCAGATCACGACCGCGCCGACATTCGACGGCTTCCCGATGTTCAGCCTGGATGGGAAGAAACTGGTGTGGGCATCGAACCGTCACGACGCCAATCCACACGAGACCAACGTCTTCATTGCAGACTGGGTGAACTAGCTGATTCTGATCCCCACTTGCGCCAGGTGATGCTTCAGATGCGCGACGTAATCGCTCATGAAGTAGTCCAGTGTCGCTGGCTCTTCGCGAGGAATTTGCCGCCACGCAAGCTCGTCGAGATTATGTTGTGCCCGCAAGCGAATACGATCGTCCTTGGGGACTGCTTCCATGACGCGCGCGATGTGGAGATTGAAATTACGCCATAGCGCGATCAACTCTTCCCAGGGCGCGTCACGGTATCGCTGGACGGAAACCCAGGCGTCCTGTTCGTAACCTGGAAAAACCAGATCCTCCTGAAATTGTGCCCGCACGAAACGCTGATGGTTGTTGGATGCTGAATCGATCAGATGTCCAATTACCTCCCGAGGACACCACTTTCCCGGTGCGGGCCGGGCTCGCGACCGCTCCTCGCTCATATCCCGAAGGACCGGCGTCGCTACTTCGATCGCCTCGCGCAACTCTGCGACATACTCGAGCATCGGCGCTACCCCGAAAGAAAACGTTGGCCCGACACTTGAATATTCCGTCTGGAGACCCTTCTGGCTATTGTGGGGTATGGCATCGGGCGCTTCACCAGGTTTGTCAACTAACTTCTGCTCTCTACGATGAAACGCATTGCACTTTTGCTGGTACTGGTAGTTGGACTCGCGGCGACGTCCGCAGCGCGCTCGCAGCAACCGACCAAAGTACCGGCCACCAAGCCCGCTCCCTCGGTCAGCGATACGGTTTCGCTAAAGCCGTCACCGGAGCTGCAGAAGGCACTTGATGATCTTGCGGCCGCAGTTCAGGCGTTGGCGCTGAAAATCGCCTCCGACCCGCAGATCAAGGCTGCTGCCATGCAGGTTGCCTCGGGTGCTGTAAACACCGCACAGCAGGTCGTCGCCGAGCAGTCTGTCGCCATTCAGGAAGCTCTCAAGACTGCGGCCGAGCGGATCTCGGCTGCTCAGGCGAATCCGCACCAGCGCTCCAAGAAGCAGTAGCGAGCTCTCCGCGGTAACGCGGTGCGGGAAGCGAGTGAGCTGAGAAGCATTGCTCGCGACGCCATCGGCGGAGCGATCCTCGGCACACTCTGCGCTGTTGCTGCGCATGTCCTGGGTGTCCAGCAGCTTCTTCGGCGACCCGAGCTCACTCTCTACATCCCCGCGGCCATCGTTGGCGGAGTGCTCGGAGTCACGCGCGTGCGGCCCTTGTTATGGATTGCGGCCGGCATCATAGCGCTCTTGTGCATTCTGCTCGCCTATACCCCGCTCGTCTCGGCACTAGCGCGACCGCTTATCAGACGTGACCCGATTCCGTCGCGCGTCGATGCGATCGCTGTGCTGTCGAGTGGAATTACCGCTGACGGAATGATGCGCAGTGAGACTCTCGACCGGCTGCTCAGCGGCCTGGTTCTGACCCGGCGAGGCCTTGCTCCAGTTCTGCTCGTATCGCGAGAGCGACGAGCGTATGCTGGTAAGTCGGTATCTGATTCGGCGGACTTGAAGAACGTGATTGCGCTCACGGCGCCAACTGCGCCGATAGTTTTCGTCGATTCTATTTTTACGACACGCACGGAAGCACTGAGGATGAAGACCATCGCCCGCAAGGACGGTTGGACAACGGTGGCGGTCGTCACCTCGCCGATGCACACTAGACGAGCCTGTGCTACCTTCGAGGCGGTCGGCTTCAAAGTCGTGTGCGTTCCGGCGGCGATCCGAGAATCCGGCTTGTATCCGGGGAGCATTGCAGAGGACCGGTTCCGCGCGTTTCGATCCTGGCTGTATGAAACCTTCGCCACCGACTCATATCGAAGACGCGGCTGGATTCTGTGACGAACTGAAACTGAAATCCGAGGGTTTTTCGTAATGACTTCTGGCCGCCTCAATCCCAGTTTTTCTGGTGGGCCCACTACTTTCGCAGCGGTCGAAACCCGCGGAATCTGGAAGGTCATCACCGCATCATCAGTCGGCACGATGATCGAGTGGTACGACTTCTACATCTTCGGGAGTCTCGCGGCAATCATTGCGACCCAGTTCTTCCCGGGCGGAAATCCGACGGCAAGCTTTCTCAAGACGCTGGCAACCTTCGCGGTTGGATTCGCCGTGCGGCCCTTTGGCGCGCTCGTGTTTGGTCGGATTGGAGACCTGATTGGCCGGAAGTTCGCCTTTCTCGCCACGCTTCTCATCATGGGAGGCTCGACCGCAGCGATAGGCTTCCTTCCGGGGTACACCCGGATCGGCATTGCTGCTCCGATCACGCTTGTGGTCCTTCGCCTGCTTCAGGGACTGGCGCTCGGCGGGGAGTACGGCGGTGCCGCTGTCTACGTCGCCGAGCATGCTCCGGATGGTCGTCGCGGCTACTACACGAGCTTTATCCAGACGACGGCAACGTTGGGGCTTTTTCTGTCGCTGGCAGTAATTCTCATCGTTCGAGCCGCAGTCGGCGAGGACGCGTTCAAGACATGGGGCTGGCGCATCCCGTTCATCCTGTCGCTATTCCTCGTGGCGATCTCCTACTACATCAGGATCCGGCTTCGGGAGTCACCGCTCTTCTCGATGCTGAAAGAATCCGGGAAAACATCGCGCGCTCCGATCACGGAGAGCTTCGGAACCTGGTCGCGGTGGAAGATTTTCTTCACGGTGTTGTTCGGAGCAGCGGCCGGACAGGCTGTCGTTTGGTACACCGGACAGTTCTACGCGCTGCTCTTCCTGCAAACCGTTTTGAAGGTGCCGCTCGTCACATCCTATGTGTGCGTCGCGATCGCGCTCGTGCTCGGCGCACCATTATTCGTGTACTTCGGGAGTCTCTCGGACAGGATTGGTCGCAAGAAGATCATGATGGCCGGCAATCTCCTCGCCGCGATCCTATACGTGCCGATCTATCACGCGATGAAGTTTTACTCGAGTCCGGTGAATGCTGTCGCGCTTACAGCGCTGGTCTTCGTCCAGGTCGTGTTCGTGACGATGGTGTATGGTCCGATCGCAGCATTTCTGGTCGAAGCCTTCCCTGCAAAAATCCGGTACACTTCGCTTTCGCTTCCTTATCACTTCGGCAATGGCTGGTTCGGTGGGTTTCTTCCCATCATCGCCACGAGCCTGGTGGCTCGAACGGGGAACATCTATGCCGGTCTGGCGTTCCCGATCGTGGTTGCGTTGATAACGTTTGTCGTTGGCTCTCTCACTCTTACCGATCAGCACACCGAGAGCATTTGGGCGGAGGTCCTAGCTCCAGGAAGTCCTACGGTGAGCTCGGCGATGGGAGTTTGATGGCTGGGTCCTCCAGAAAATGATGTTGTTCGTCGCTGCAGCTCTCCTCGCGCTCGCGCCGAGCCGCGACTCCTTGCTCGCGGCGATCCAGACCAGGATCGCTCAGGAACCGGGCGCTTACGTCGGACTTGCTTACGTCGACCTCGGCTCAGGCGACACGCTTTTCCTGAATGCAGACAGCAGCTTCCACGCTGCCAGCACAATGAAAGTCCCGGTGATGATCGAGCTCTTTCGACGCGCAAACACTGGCTCCTTCGGAATGAATCAGGGCTTGCTCATGGTGAACCAGTTCGCGTCACTCGTGGATGGTTCTCAGTACGCACTCGATCCTGGATCGGATAGCGACTCGACACTCTACCACCAAATCGGTGACAGAGTCCCTGTGGATACACTACTCCGATTGATGATCACGAGGTCGAGTAACTTTGCGACGAACACACTCATCACCCTCGTGGGTGCGGAAGAAGTCACGAGAACGATGCGCGCGCTTGGGGCACAACGAATTCAGGTTCTCCGGGGGGTGGAAGATGGAAAGGCATTCGAGAAAGGACTCAACAACACCACAACGGCTCGGGACCTCGCCATAATTCTCAGGGCGATCCAGGAGGGAAAAGCGGCTTCCCCGGCAGCGACGCGCGAGATGCTGGGCATTCTTCTGGCGCAGGAATTCAACGAGAAAATTCCGGCCGGCTTGCCGCCTGGAACCCGTGTCGCGCACAAGACCGGCGAGATAACCGCCGTCTCGCATGACGCGGCAATCGTCTATCCTGCTGGAAAAAAGCCGTACGTTCTGGTAGTGCTCACACGCGGGATTACCGACGGCGCGAAGGCAAGCAAGCTGATTGCGGATATTTCCTCGATCATATATCTGCACAACGCCCTGCAGCCAAGATCCTCCGCCACTACGCAATGAAAATCGCTTTCATCGGTCTCGGCGACATTGGCGGGCCAATGGCTTCGCATCTGGCGCGCGATCCCTTCGATCTCGTGGTATGGAATCGAACAGGTTCCAAAGCCGAGGAGTTTGCGCGCGAACACAAAGCTCGCGTGGCGGGGACGCCGGCAGAAGCAGTGCGTGACGCGAACGTCGTCATAACATGTCTGCCATCTTCGATCGAGGTGGAGGCAGTGCTGCACGGTGAGAACGGGATGCTAGATGCACTCCGAAAAGGAACGGTACTGATCGATTGCACTTCGGGTGATCCGCCGACATCGAGGTCCATCGCGGCCGAGCTCGGTGGGCGCGGCGTCGAGTTCATCGATGCGCCCGTGAGCGGCGGAACAACGGCAGCGAAAGCCGGAACGCTGACGGTAATGTGGGGCGGCGAGATGACCGTCTTCGAGCGCGTGCGGCCGGTGGTCGAAGCCTTCGGAAAGAAAATTGTGCATGCTGGACCGGTGGGAACGGGTGATGCACTAAAAGCCGTGAACAACGCTCTGCTCGCGGTCCACATACTCTCTGCGGCCGAAGGGCTGGCGGTGCTTGTGAAAGCTGGCGTGGATCCGAAAGTCGCGCTCGAGGTGATCAATGCGTCGAGCGGGCGCTCCAACAGCTCGGAGAACCTGATTCCGCAGCGCGTAATCACGCGAGCATTTCCCCGCACGTTCCGACTGGCCTTACTCGAGAAGGACATCGGCATCGCCGCAGTGATGGCGGAGGATCTCGAGGTCAAGACTCCGCTAATTTCGCTGACGGCGGATCGCTTTCACGAAGCGCGGGAAAAACTAGGAGAGCAGGCCGATCACGTCGAGGCAGTGAAGATGGTCGAAGAGGAGAACCACCTCGAGATCAGGTAATCGCACGACCGCCGAGTGATTGCCTGTCGACCTCAGCGATGCGTTGAGCGGCCAGGACAGGGTCGATTTCCGGAGCGACCTCGGCATCCGATAGCGCGAGAGTCTCGCGTGCCCGTTGGACGATGCGATCACCGCCGGGAACGAGTGCGCCGAATTCCATTTCCGCGCGCCGACAGAAGCGTTCCTGCCTTGCGCGATCGTCCATTTCCAACGGAAACCCAAGCGTGTGGAGGCGCGCGTGCATGGCCTCGTGGAGAATCGTCGCCGCGACTTCCGCGTCGGAGAAGCTCGGGTTGACCGTGAATGTCAACTCGACCAGACATGCGCGCTGCTCGTGAAAATACGCGCCGCGGCAGGCGAACCGCTTCACAACCAAGTAGGCAAAATCTCTCTTAAGATGCCGGAAGTAATGCGGGGTGAAATGCTCAATGAGCAACAAACTCCGATCGAGTCGCGCGGTTGCGTCGTTCGTATCGATATCTGGACGTGTGTTGTCGACGATTACGGGAATGCCGCGCACCTCATGACGCGTAACGCCGTGGGCTGACGGGTTTCCTGCGAGCAACCTGAAGATTTTGGAAAGCATTCCCCAAAATAGCTGCTCGATGCACGCCAAGTCTCTTCAATTAGCCCTGTCAGCGCGCCATATTTGAGCACCGATGACCACGAAAACGACGACGGTCCTCGACGCCCGGGCCGTCGAGCGCACCTTGAAGCGCATGTCGGTGGAGATCGTCGAGCTCAACCGGGGAACGGACGATCTCATAATTGTTGGAATCCAGCGTCGCGGCGTTCAGCTGGCCGACCGACTCGTCAAGATGATCCAGGGTGGGGAAGGTGTTACGGTCCCGCAGGGTTCGCTCGACATTACACTCTATCGAGATGACCTGCAGACCGTTGGTCCGCGACCGGTTGTGGGTCCGACCTATCTGCCTTGGGATCTGGACGGGAAGCACGTCGTGATCGTCGACGATGTGCTATACACGGGGCGCACCGTGCGGGCAGCGCTCGACGAGCTCGCGGATTTTGGAAGACCAGCTTCAATTTCACTGGCGGTGCTGATCGATCGCGGTGGACGCGAGCTTCCCATTCATGCTGACGTCGTCGGGAAGAAAGTCGATGTCGGAGACGATGAACGTGTTGACGTTATGGTGGCCGAGCTCGATGAGCGGACGGAGGTAGTTATCGTGCCCAAGTCGGCGGCGTGACGGGGACACTCGGCAAGGATCTACTCGGCCTGGAGTCGCTGACGGGCGACCAGATTCGGCTCATTCTCGACACCGCCGAGCCATTCAAGGAAATCAGCGAGCGCGCGATAAAAAAAGTGCCGGCGTTACGAGGCTCGACGATAGTGAACCTTTTCTTCGAGAATTCGACCCGGACGCGCATCTCCTTTGAGTTCGCGGAAAAGAGACTGTCCGCGGATACGGTCAACGTGTCTGCGACGGGTTCGAGCGTCTCGAAAGGTGAGACGCTCGTCGATACCGCCAGAAACCTCGAGGCGATGCGCATCGACATGGTCGTCATCAGACACTCGGCATCAGGCGCGGCGAAGTTCCTGGCTGACCGAATCCAATCGAACGTCATCAACGCCGGGGATGGAACCCACGAGCATCCGACCCAGGGGCTGCTCGACATCCTGACGCTGCGGGACCGTTTCGGCGATCTCAAGGGACGCCGGGTCTGTATCTGCGGCGACATTCTGCATTCAAGGGTGGCGAGGTCGAACATCTGGGGCCTGACGAAGCTCGGTGCGGATGTCGCTGTCTGCGGACCTCGTTCGCTGCTGCCCAACGCAATCGATGAATTCGGCGTTCGAATCTTCGATCGCGTCGAGGAGGCGATAGAATGGGCGGAGGCCCTCAACGTGCTGCGTCTTCAGTTCGAGCGCATGACCGCCGGGTACATACCGTCAGCGCGCGAATACAACCGCGTCTTCGGAATTACTCGCGAGCGGCTCGACAGGGCGCAACGCGACATTCTGATTCTTCACCCCGGTCCGATGAATCGCGGGGTGGAAATCGACTCTGACGTGGCCGACGGACCGCACAGCGTAATTCTCGACCAGGTTACAAATGGCGTAGCGGTTCGCATGGCGGTTTTGTACCTGCTCGCGGGTGGGAAGCCGGAATTGGCAGAAGCGGCCAAGTGGACAGGTGGCGGTGGCCGGGGACGCGAGGATAGAGAATGAAGCCCGTGCTGCTGAGTGGAGGGACTCTCCTCGATCCATCGCAAAACCTCAACGAAGTCGGCGATCTTCTCCTCGCCGACGGTGAGATCGCTGCCATAGGCGGCTCAATCGAAGGACCGGACGAAGCTGACGTCATCGACTGCGACGGCCTCATTGTCTCGCCGGGATTCATTGATGTGCATTGCCATTTACGCGAGCCCGGGCGTGAGGATGTCGAGACGATAGCCACGGGAGCGCGTGCCGCGGCGGCGGGAGGCTTCACCGCGGTTTGTGCGATGCCGAACACCGATCCC
>DASWCI010000211.1:0-2841 GCA_036390195.1 Gemmatimonadaceae bacterium | reverse complement strand
AAACAGGTAATGAAGCGGTTACTAAACTGGTTCTGGCGCGGGCAATTGGAGAGGGGCTTGGACCGCGAATTACAGTATCATGTCGACCGCCGAGTCAGCGACCTGCTGCGATCCGGTCTGCCGGAGTGGGAAGCCCGGAGGCAAGCCATGCTGGAGCTCGGCGGCCTCACGCGGGTCCGAGAGGAGGTGCGCGACATTTGGCTGACTCGATGGCTGCGAGATTTCGTGTACGACCTGCGCTTTTCGGCACGATCTTTTCGCCGGAGCCCGTCGTTTACGGCGACGGCATTGCTTTCCCTCGCGCTCGGAATTGGAGCGACGACCGCCCTTTACTCTCTTATCGATCAGGTCGTTTTGCGCGCGCTCCCGGTCGATCACCCCGAGCGCCTGGTTCTCATCGATTGGATCGGTTTCCAAAATGCCGAGACCCTCGGCACTGCCAACTTGATGTCGTACCCGATCTGCCGAGATCTCCAGCAGCAGAAGGAATTCTTCGACGGCGTATTCTGCCGTGCTGCGACAACGATCAACGTTTCGACGAGTGGAGAACCGAGGCTGACTGCCGCGGAACTCGTATCGGGTACATACTTTTCGGTACTGGGAGTGAGTCCCGCGCTGGGCAGGCTGTTGACGATCGATGATGACCAGGCACCGGGATCGAGTCCGGTGGTTGTGCTCTCGTACGACTTCTGGAAAAACCAATTCGGAAGCGCGCAAGATATCGTGGGCCGAAAGGTGCTGGTGAACCAGTACCCGATGACGGTTGTCGGGGTCGCTGCGCCGGCATTTCATGGCATCGACGTGGGCGAGGTTCCATCGCTCTGGATTCCAGCGGTCATGTCGGCCCAGGCCATTCCCGGCTTCAACACAATGCTTGATCGTCGTACGCGCTGGGTGCAGATCCTCGGCCGGCTGAAGCAGAACGTCTCTTTGGCGCAAGCTCAGACAGGATTGCAACCCTGGTTTAAAGCGATGCTGGACGAAGACACGCGACGCACGAACATCTCAAGAGCCAGCGCCGAGCAGCGGCGGCGGTTTCTTGCGTCGACGCTGGCGCTCACTCCCGCGCCCCAAGGCCATTCTGTCCTGCGGCACGACTTTTCGCGGACACTCTGGGTCTTGTTCGTGGCGACCGTGGTGCTCTTGGCTCTGGCTTGCCTGAATGTTGCCGGACTTTTTTTGGCGCGCGGCTCGGCTCGCCATCGGGAAGTCAGCACAAGATTGGCATTGGGAGCGTCGCGCGGGAGAATTGGACGACAACTTCTCGCCGACAGTGTACTTCTCGCATTTACCGGTGGACTGCTCGGCGTAGTGACGGCGCCCGTTGCCGTACGGGCTCTCATCGCATTCCTGCCCCGCAACACTGCTGCGACCGACCTGCAAGCCAACGTCGATACGCGCTTGTTGCTTTTTGCATTTCTGGTAAGCCTGGCCACCGGTTTCCTCGCCGGCTGCGTGCCGGCTTTACAGGCCGGCCGCAAATCGCTAGAGTCCTCACTCCGGGAGCGGGGCGGCACACCTTCCGGCGGGTTATCGTTGCGTAGGGGGATTGTGACGGCTCAGATCGCCTTCACCTTGATTCTGTTGGTCGCGGCAGGCTTGTTTATTCAAACCCTCCACGGGCTGTTGGCAAAAGGTCCGGGGTTTGAGACGTCCAGCCTCATCTCTTTCGGCATCAGGCCTGCTCTTAATGGCTACTCGAGAGCGGAAGCAACCCAGCTCATTCATCGAATTAGTGAGGGCCTCCGCAGTTCCGGCAGCACTCAAGCCTCGTCCATTGCGCTTGTCCAGTTACTGCTCGGAGGAGCGTGGAATAACTCTCTGACGATCCAGAGTGGTGAACGATTCACGACCGATCGCGAAGTCCAAATGAATGCCGTCACCCCGGGGTTCTTCGAGACCCTACGAACCCGGATTGTCGCCGGACGAGACTTCAACGAACACGATTCACTGGACGTCGCCCTGGTGAATCAATCGCTGCCGGTGAGTAAGAACGGGCAGCGCGTGGTCATTGTCAACGAAGCCTTTGTAAAGCGATACTTCGGAGGACGCAACCCTCTCGGCGCCCACATCGCTATGGGATCCCGACCTGACGCGAAACCGGATACCGAGATCATCGGCGTCGTGCAGAACATCAGCTACCGTAATGTACGCGAGCAGTGGGAGCAAGCCTACTTTCCCATCGGCACTGAGCTGTCTGGCTCAAATTTTTACGTGAGGTTTCGGGGGACTCCCGAGTCAGCCTTTCGATCGATTCGGGCGATCCTTCGCAACGCCGATCCGACATTGCCAATCACCTATTTCCGCACGCTGGACGAGCAAATCGACCGATCCCTGAACACAGAGCGTATGCTGTCGGCACTTTCCAGCAGCTTCGGCACACTGGCGCTCCTGCTCTCGCTGGTTGGCCTGTACGGTGTGATGTCTTTCGTCGTGACCCAGCGCAGGCGCGAGATCGGTATTCGATTGGCGCTAGGGGCGACACGCCTTTCTACCATCTGGCTGGTGCTCCGGGATGCGCTGGTGATGATCGCCGGGGGAACAGCGATTGCGCTACCATGCGTCTGGGCGTTGGGCCGTCTTGTTGAATCGCAGCTATACGACGTCAAGCCGACAGACCCAGTAACGATCCTTGCCGCAACTCTGGTTCTGTCCTCGACAGCACTAGCCGCAGCGCTCATTCCCGCCCGCCACGCGTCGGCTGTGAACCCTACTGACGCACTTCGATTCGAGTAGGTAATGGAGTATCGTCCTTTGCGCCTCGCGACATCACACAGACATCCTGTGTAGTTGCCCAGCTGCCGCCTCCCTCGGTGGCAGCGCTGCGCATCATCAGACCCC
>DASWCI010000210.1:0-11779 GCA_036390195.1 Gemmatimonadaceae bacterium | reverse complement strand
CTCGAGCATCGTCAGCGTTGGATAGACCGTTCCCGGGCTCGGTGAATACATCCCGCCAAACCGTTCCTCGATCTCCTTGATGATCTCATAACCGTGCCGCGGCTTCTCGTCGAGAAGGCGAAGGATCACGAACTTCAGGTGACCCTGATCGAACATCCTTCCACCGCCGAACGGCCCGCCGCGCGACTTGCCGCGCGCACCCCAGAACGAGCCGGCGTCAAATCCAAAGTTCTCCGGCCGTGCCCCAAACGCCCAAGCGAACCCCCTCGGCCCACAGTATCTTTCGTGCATCGAACTAGTCCTCCCTTGGTTGCCTCATCGAGCCAGTGAGGCGCCAACAAGCGCCTGTGATACTACTGGCGATATATCTTTCGGCAAGAAGTTATATCGGGCGATATATCGGCGCAAGCCCGCGTGTTGAAAGCTCCCAGCTGTGCAGCTGAAACGCTGACCGCTCCCCGCTTCAGTTCTGTATGTCCCTTCGAAGCGTGAATCCGACCAGCAAGGTCAGAGGGTGCGGGAAGCGGAGCTTCATTCCGTTTTCACTTAAGGTGCGGGCTTCTCCTGCTGCCGATTGTATTTTCGCAGAGCTGCTTGCAAACGATCGTGCGGTAGCGCGTAAACCCTAGCGCCGTTGGCGCCGGTCATGGTTTCAGCGGCGACCATTGCATTCACTATCGCTTCCTCCGTCGCTTGCACCGTTGCGTAGAAGAGCGGATTCATTCTGGCGTTGGGAAGCAGCTGCGCTCGCACGACTCCTGTGTCTTGCGCCGCCAGCGGGTTTGCTGTCGAGAATGCGATGATCAAATCTCCGGAGCTGTTTTCGCCCTTTCCCCCTGTAACACCGACTCCAAGTGCGGCTCTCACTGCGAGGCGGTGCAGCTGGTTTGGAAGCAGTGGCGCATCCGTAGCAACCACCACGATTATCGAACCCATTCCGTCCTGCCGGGCGTCGGTGGCCGTCAGTGCCGTTGCGCTGCACGGTCTCATACGGCCCGCCCCGGGAATTGTCTGACATGGAGTGAGATCGGTGATCTCGCGACCCACGGGAACGCCGGCAATGCGCAGCTCACTCCTCCGTCCAGCATTGCACTGAACGAGAACACCAACGATGTAACCGCCACTCTGCGCATCCAGCTTGCGCGAAGAGGTGCCGATCCCGCCCTTGAAGCCGAAGCACACCATCCCCGTTCCGCCTCCGACTCCTCCTTCGGTTACAGGTCCGCTAATCGCTCCATCGAGGGCGCGAATCGCGTGTTCCGGCTTCACGTGAAAGCCGTTCACATCGTTCAACAGACCATCGTAGGTTTCCGCAACAACCGGCAACGCCCACGGCTGTCCAGTCGGTCGACGTACCATCCAGTCGACGATCGCATCGCGGACCACACCGACGCTGTGCGTGTTGGTGATGGCCACCGGTCCTTCGAGAAAACCGGATTCCTGCACCCACGTGGTTCCGGTCATCTCGCCATTTCCGTTGAGCGCAAACCAGCCAGCGAAAACCGGATCGGTGGACGCGCGCCCGCGGGGCAGGATGACCGTAACTCCAGTCCTCACCGGACCGCTTCCAACTACGAGTTTTCCCTCACCCGAGATCAGCGTTACCTGACCAACCTCAACACCTGAGATGTCGGTAATTGCGTTGAGTGGTCCTGGCGTCCCATCAAATGGTACGCCAAGCTCGCGAGCACGTGGCTTTGCCTGGGCGTGCACCTGAAAGGCAAAACCGGAAATCGAGACAACCACGATTGAGATGAGCAACCGCAGGCGCAGGCACAGGCACATGGGATTTCCTTCGAAACAGGATTCAGAGACGGCGCGCCTAAAACCTGCGGCGGCAAGTCGCAATAATAGGCTCTTAAACGCAACGAATCCAACTACTTAGGGGTCAAGGTAAAAAACAGACTGTCGGGCTTGCATCTTGCCGCTCTCGCACTGGCTGGTGCATTCGCGCACCACGACGGGCAACCGGAAATCTGACGTCAAACTTTTTATTCCGGCGATCAATTCACCGATCATGATCCAAAAGTCCTACAGCTTCGTCCTCGTTATCCTCTCAGTCGTAGTAGCCCTCATCGGCGCGTACGTGGCGGTCGAGATAGCTCAGCGCGCCCACGCCTCTGAAGGACGGCGCCGCATTGCCTGGACCGTTGGCGGAGCGCTGGTTTTGGGGCTCGGCATCTGGAGCATGCACTTCGTCGGTATGGTCGCGCTCAACGCGCCAATGCTCGTCTGGTACGATGCGCTAGCCCTGTTCGCCTCGATCGTCGCAGCGGTAGGCGGATGCGCGATCGCCTTCATCATCTTCAATCGAGCTCGAGTCGGCTGGCCACTGCTGGCAGTTGCCAGCGTTTTCGTCGGAGCTGCAATCGCCGGCATGCACTACACAGGCATGGCCGGAATGCGAATGAGTGGGCAGATCATCTACGATCCGCTGCTCGTCGCCGTATCGGTCGGAGTCGGAATCGTACTGTCTTTCGCGGCACTCGCGCTGACCCGCAATCTGATCGACGCTGGGTCGAAACCGGGCATATGGACTAGGAAGGCGGGAGCGTCGCTGCTCCTGGCTCTGGCGGTTACCGGGATGCACTACACCGGAATGGCGGCTGCCAAATTCACTGCCGGGCCCGGTAATTGGAGACCCGATCACGATCTCGTCCTCGGCACTTACGAGCTTGGGCTGATAGTCGGCATCGCCAGCGTTGCGCTTCTCGCCATCGCGTTTGCGGCTACTCAGTTCGAACGGTGGACGACTGCAACCAGAAGCAGATTCGAAAATCTCCTCGATCTCTCGCCCCAGGTTGTGTGGTTCGCGGAACCCGACGGCAACATCACTTACTTCAATCCGTATTGGTATGAGTACACCGGTCTCTCCCAGAGACAAACACTCGGCAACAGGTGGACTGGTGCAATTCACCCGGAGGACCGCGAGCGCGTGGTCGGCAGTTGGCAGTCGGCCGTGCGCGAGGGAAGAGATTACGAGATCGAGCTCAGACTACGGTATAAGGAAGGAACCTACTGCTGGTTCCTGGCGAGGGGTCGGCCGGGTCGGGATGAGGCAGGGAACATCAATGCCTGGCTGGGGATCGCTGTGGACATCGAGGAGCGTAAAAGAGCAGAACAGGAAGCATGGTCCGCAAGCCAGGCGAAATCCGAGTTTCTCGCCAGCATGAGTCATGAGCTCCGCACGCCGCTCAACGCCATCGGCGGGTACGCTGAGCTACTCGCCATGGGTGTTCGCGGTCCGCTGAATGCCGAACAGGCTCAGGACATCGCACGCATCAGACGCAGCCAGCAGCATCTGCTCACACTCATCAACGATGTACTCAACTTCGCCAAGGTCGATGCCGGCCAGGCGGAATATCATATCACTGCTGTTCCCGTCGACGAAGCGCTAAAGGACACCGAATCGATGATCGCGCCGCAGATCCTGGCGAAAGGTCTGCGTTATTCCCGCAAAGGAGCCGACAAGACTGCGGCAGTGCTTGCCGATCCGGAGAAGTTGCAACAGATCGTGCTCAACCTCCTGAGCAACGCCGTGAAGTTTACCGATCCCGGCGGCGAGATCACGCTCTCGAGCGCGCCACGCGGCAACTGCATTGAAATTCAGGTGGCGGATACGGGCGCGGGTATTTCAGCTGAAAAGCTGGAGCGGATCTTCGACCCATTCGTGCAGGCTGATCGTCGCCTCAATCAGCCGGTCCAGGGCGTTGGTCTCGGCTTGGCAATCAGCAGAGATCTGGCGCACGCGATGGATGGCGAAATCACAGTCGAGAGCGCACCCGGCAAAGGCTCGACATTTACGCTTTCACTCCCGCGAGCCCCGCGCATGGAATTAGCTGATCGAGCTCCGATGGCCGAGCAGGCGCCAAAGATGGAGACACAGGTCGCCGATCGCGCGCCAGATGCGGGGCTACCCGACCGCGCGCCTCATGAACGACCTCATGCCGAGCGTCCAAAAGATCGCGGTGATGACGATGAGCGCCGCTATCACGACGGGTAGCGACATGTGCGGCGCGGCCGGAGTGAGCGCCGCTCGCATTCCCTCGGCCACATACACCAGTGGATTGATCAGGACTGCGTACTTCATTAGCGGCACCGCGCTCAGCCCTTGCCAGGGATAGTAGGCACAGCCGAAGAAAATCATCGGCGCCAGAATAACTCCGAACATCAGACCGATCTGCTGCGGCTGGATCGCGGTGCCAAGAAAAAGTCCGAGCGACGAGAACGCGGCGGCGCCAAGAATGGTGATCAGCAGGACGTTGCCGAAGTGCGCGAAGCTGAGATTGGGAATTGTACCCATGATGAGTCGCGCCACCGGCAGCACGAACAGCGCCGAGATTATCCCCTGCAGCACCCCTGAGACAATTTTCTCGGCTGCCACCAGCCAGATAGGAACGGGCGCCAGAAGTCGGTCCTCGATCTCCTTCGTCCATCCGAAGTCCTGCACCATCGGCAGGGCGACCGACTGAATGCTGGAGAACGTGAGGCTGATCGCCAACACCCCCGGCAGCAGCGCCGTGGTGTAACCCCGACCCATAAAACCCATTCTCGGGAGCAGATAGCCAAACACCACGACGAACATCAGCGGCTGCATGGTCGTGCGCAGGAGAAAGAACGGTAGCTCCCGTCGAGCGACGCGCGTGTCCCGGCGAAGCAGCGCCAGGAAGATTGACGATGCGCGTACCTCGGCGCGCGGGGTCGTCATCGCGACAGCCGTCACCCGAGCTTCCTTCCCGTGAGCGACACGAACAATGTCTCGAGACTCGGCTGCAGCAGATGGATATCAGTCACTGTGCGGCCCGACGTTTCCGCTGCTTCGATCATCGCTGGCAGAATCTGTCCGCCGCGACTACTGTGCGCGCGCAATATTCCATCGCCCGCTTCCACTCGGCTGATTCCGTCGATGGTCTTGGCGATCTCGGCCGCCGGCGTTGCGTCGCCGTCGAGCACCAGCTCGATCAGTGTCCCTCCTGGTGCTTTGGCCTTGAGGGCTCGCGGTGTGTCGAGCGCTAGCAGCCTGCCCCGATCGATGATTGCAAGTCGGTCACACAGACGATCCGCCTCGTCCATGTAGTGCGTCGTCATTACGATCGTACGACCGCGGTTGTGGAGATCGCGCAGAATCTCCCATAGGTCGAGCCGGGCCTGAGGATCGAGTCCAACCGTTGGCTCGTCGAGGAAGAGAATGTCGGGCTCGTGCATCAGCGCGCGCACGATCATGAGCCGCTGTTGCTGGCCGCCCGAAAGCTCCGACAATTTCGCTGACGCCTTTTCGGAAAGGCCCAGTCGCTCGAGCAGCTCGTAAGCCCGCTTGGTCGCGACATCGAATCCGATTCCGAAGTAGGCGGCGTGGAACTGAAGATTCTCCATCACGTTGAGGCTCAGATCGGCATTCGGTCGCTGCGGAACCACGCCAATCGTCTGACGGACACGCACCGAATCTTCCACCACGTCGGCGCCGGCAACGATCGCTTTTCCGGAGGTGGGACGCACGCGAGTGGTGAGAATTCCGATCGCAGTGGTCTTGCCGGCACCGTTCGGGCCGAGGAGGCCGAAGAATTCACCGGCGCGAATGTCGAGGTCCAACGCCTCGAGCGCGACGACGTCACCCGACGGCGGTGCAGTGGTGCCGGGCGGAGCCCATCTCGCGCTGTATCCGGAACCGCCGGGTTTGTTCTTTCCACTACCCTTGTAGACTTTGCGCAGCGCGCGCATCTCGATCGCGTTCACCGCTTCTTGTTTCGCTCAACGTCGTAGAAGAAATCCAGCAGGGCGGAGTTGAAACTAGACGGTTGTGCGAAGTGCGCGCCATGTCCGGCATTCGGGATCACGACCTTCTTCGCATTCGGAATGTGCCGCGCGAGCGAATCCGCGGCGGCCGCGATGAATGGCGCCTCGTGGTCGCCGACGATGACGAGGGTCGGCACCTTTATGTTCGCGAGGTCGGATACCCTGACCGCGGGCACGCGTCCGGATTCGGGATGCGGATCGAGCAAGTCCTTGCCAGAATAGGCCGTCCACAGTCTGCGATAGCGATCGGTGATGTCATTCCGTCCAGGCGGGACCCATGCGATTGGACTCGCCAGAAGCAGCTTGCCCACCGAATCGAGGCCGTGCTCTTTCGCTATGCTCGGAAACGAGCCGAACAATTGGCCGACCTCCGGCGGCGCGGGAAAACCCTCCGGGAACGCGCCGTAAAGAACGAGCCCAGCTACCCGATTTGGATACGCGTTCGCGAATCTGAGAGCGACGCTGCCTCCGCGCGAATGCCCGACAATAAAAGCTCGCTTCACGTGCAATGCTTCCAGGAGCACGAGCAGATCATGTGGCTCAGCGCTTTGATCCGCGAAACCGGTCGACCGCCCGAATCCGCGCGAGTCGTAACGTACCACCTGATAACGCGTCTTGAACGCCGGAACCTGATCGTCCCAGACGCTTATGTTGTGGGACCAACCGTGAATGAACACAACGGTCGGTCCGCGCCCGGTGACCTGGTAGTTGATGCTAGCTCCGCCCCCAACATTGAGGGTGCGCGTCTGAGCACCGGCAAAGCCCTGCGACAGCACCAACAAAACCAGGAGCAACACAATCCTTCTCATTGCCGCCTCCTGAATCAATCGAATGTCGAACTATCGGGGTTTAGTTCGCAGTCCGCAGTGAGTGTCCCAATCCGCAGTTGGTCAGCAGTCCGCAGTGCCGTTGGTCCGCAGTCCGCAGTCGCAGCGAGCTCAAGCGCCGATCGGGTGCCAAGTAGTCTTGAACTCGATGAAGTCGCGAATCTCGTAGACACTCTGCGACTTTTCGTCCATCCAGTCGAGACCGTCGTCACGCTTGCGCGAGCGCACGCGCTTGATGCTCTCCGCTGCGCCAAGCTGGAGCTGTTTCTTTTCGTCCTGGTTCACGACTGCGTTTACCGCGCGAATGTGGGTGTGCGTCGCAAAGGTCGGCACCAGCTCCTTTCTATAACCGGTGAGAATGTTCACCACTCCACCCGGTAGATCGGAAACAGCGAGAAGCTCGCCGAGTACGATGGCCGGATAAGGAAATTCCTGCGAGGCGAGACACACACAGGTGTTGCCCGCGATGATCACCGGCGCGATCTGGCTGAGAAGTCCAAGCAGTGGGGAAGCATCATCGGCGATGATCCCAACAATTCCCATCGGCTCGGCAACCGTAAAATTGAAGAACGGGCCGGCAACGGGATTGGTGTTGCCAAGCACCTGCTCGTACTTGTCCGACCAGCCCGCGTAGTAGATCAAACGATCGACGCTGGTGGCAACTTCCTTTGCCGCTGCCGCTTTGGTCGACGCACCCGAGACGACGAGCGCGTCAGCCATCTCGGCGCTTCTCGACTCCAGCATCTCGCCCAGACGATAAAGAATCTGCCCGCGGTTGTACGGGGTGCGCTGCGCCCAATCCGGACCAGCCTTCGCCGCCGCTTCAACCGCGTTGCGCAAATCTTTCCGCGTGCATTGAGGAATGTTGCCGAGCAGCCCCGCTTCCCGCTTCCCGCTTCCCGCTTCCCGCACGGGAAAGACTCGGCCGCTCTCCGAGCGGATGAACTGTCCACCGACGTAGATCTTTGGTGTCTTGGTTACCGGAATGCGTGCCATAACTAGACCACCTTCCCGTAATCCATGAGTCCCTGGCGTCCGCCTTCGCGTCCGAACCCGGATTCCTTGTACCCACCAAAGGGCGACGACGGATCGAACTTGTTGAAGGTGTTGGCCCAGACGACGCCCGCCTTGAGCAGCGTGCTCATCTTGAGAATGCGCGATCCCTTGTCCGTCCACACGCCAGCCGAAAGTCCGTACATCGTGTTGTTCGCTTTCTCGACCGCTTCCTCGAGCGTGCGAAACGTGAGAACGCTCAACACCGGCCCGAAGATTTCTTCGCGCGCGATACGGTGGCTTTGCGTGACACCGGTGAACACCGTCGGCTTGAAGTAATAACCTCTCGCCGGGAGCTGACAGACACCTGATTGATACATGTCTGCTCCGGCGCTCACACCCGACTCGACCAGCTCGCAGATTCTGTCGAGCTGTGCTTTGGAATTGATCGCGCCAACATCGGTGTTCTTGTCGAGTGGATTACCGACACGAAGCACGTCGATGCGGTTCTTGAGCTTCGCGACGAACATGTCGGCGATCGATTCCTGAACCAGCAGTCTGCTTCCGGCGCAGCAGACGTGGCCCTGGTTGAAGAAAATTCCGTTGACGACGCCTTCAACCGCCTGGTCCACTGGCGAATCGTCGAAGACTATGTTGGCGGCCTTACCTCCAAGCTCCAGCGTTAGCCTCTTGTCGCTTCCCGCCAACTGCCGCATGATAATTTTTCCGACTTCGGTGGAGCCGGTAAAGGCGATCTTCGCGGCAGTAGGATGGGTGACTACTGCGGCTCCAGTCTCACCCGCGCCGCAGACAATGTTGACGACTCCGGCTGGCAGCTCCGCTTCGAGCAGCAGCTCCGCGAACTTGAGCGCGGTGACGGAAGTCGTCTCCGCGGGCTTGATGACCACGGTGTTTCCCATCGCCAGGGCGGGCGCGATTTTCCACGCCAGCATGAGTAACGGGAAATTCCAGGGTATCACCTGACCGACCACGCCGAGTGGGACTACTTTGGCGCCAGGGACGGCGTACTCGAGCTTGTCGGCCCAACCCGCGTGATAGAAGAAGTGCGCTGCTGTCATCGGCACGTCGAAATCGCGCGACTCTTTTATCGGTTTGCCGCCATCCATCGATTCGGCCACCGCGAATTCCCGGGCGCGATCCTGAATCAGGCGCGCGATGCGATATAGATATTTGCCACGCTCCGCACCGGGCAATTTGCTCCACGCGGCGAATGCTTTCTGCGCCGCCTGATAAGCGGCGTCGACGTCGGCATGATTCGCCAGCGCGATCTCAGCTAGAACTTCTTCAGTTGCCGGGTTGATCGAGTCGAAGTACTTGCCCGATTTCGGCGCTACGAACTTGCCACCGATGAAGAGGTCATACCGCGATTTGAGTTTCGGATCTGCGGTCTCTGGCGCCGGATCGTATTCCCATAGATCGCCGAATATCAGCTGCGGAATAGAGCTGGTCGTCGCCGCCGGGCGCGCAATCGCTCTGGGAGTTGTCATGTCAGTAGCTCTCCGCTGCCTCTGTGAAGTAGTAAGGCGCCTGGTACGCGCCGGTCTTTTCTTTTTCGATCTGCCTGAGCAGGTCGTTCAGCAACGAGCTCGCGCCGAAGCGATAGCGCGACGAGTTGAGCCATGCATCGCCGAGGGTCTCTTTGACTGCCACGAGGTAATGAAGGGCCTGCTTCGCGGTTCTGATTCCGCCAGCTGGCTTCATGCCAATGGCGATTCCGGTCGCCAGATAAAAATCGCGAATCGCTTCTATCATTACCTGAGTGTTGGCGAGCGTCGCGCTTCCGGATGTTTTGCCGGTGCTCGTCTTGATAAAGTCACCCTGTCGAATTACCCGCATCGCGAGAAACGAAGCCGCTCTGATGTTGTCGTAGGTGTCGAGCTCACTCACCTCGAGGATGACTTTGAGCTGCGCATCGCCGCACGCTTCGACGACCGCGCTGATCTCGTCCTGAACTGCGTTGAACTCTCCGGCGAGAAAAAGTCCGCGATTGATGACCATATCGATCTCGTCAGCGCCATCGGAAACCGCGGTACGTACTTCCTCCAGCCGCAGGGCAAGCGGGCTCTGTCCCGAGGGGAAAGACGTCGCGACTGATGCGACCTTGATGGGCGTGTCAGCCAACCATCGAGCTGCGTACTTCACCAAAAACGGGTAAATACAAACGGCCGCTACCGGCGGCACTGAGGGGTCGAAGCTTGGTCGACGAGCTTTCTGGCAAAGCGACGCGACCTTGCCAGGTGTGTCCTTCCCTTCGAGGGTAGTGAGATCGACCATCGAGACCGCAGTCTTGAGTCCCCAAACCTTGGAGCTCTTCTTGATGCTGCGGGTTGTGAACTTGGCCACGCGCTCTTCGATTCCGACCTGATCTACGGTACCGATCTCGTCGAAAAGTTTGCTGAAGCTCGTGCGCATGACGGCAGCGGTGGGCATCATCCTTAATATTGCCCTCGGAATCCCCCATTACAACGCTCCGTTCGCCTCGTTACAGCCGAAATTCCCTATTACAACGTCGTGCGGGGAGCGATTACTTTGGCAGCATGGCTGATTCGCGTCCGTACGCCGTCCTGTTTGACTTGGACGGCACGCTGATCGATTCCATCGCGCTACTGCTCGCGTCGATGCATCACACGTTTCACGGCCGGCCGCGAACGCCTAGCGACGCGGAATGGATCGAAGGACTGGGAACTCCGCTGCCGAAGCAGCTCACGCCATACGTAGAGTCCGACGAAGATCGCGAGCGTCTCGTCAACAGATATCGCACTTTCCAGCTCGAGAATCACGACCGGTTGATGGCGCATTACGAGGGAGTCATCGATACTCTCGCTCTGCTCTACCAGCGCGGCCACCCGATGGCCGTTGTGACGAGCAAGGGCAACATGATGATGGAGCGCGGGCTCAAGTTCATCGGCGCCGACGACTACATCGAAGTCGCGATAGGCTATGACTCCGTGCACATCCACAAGCCCGATCCATATCCGGTTCGCACGGCGCTGGAGAAGCTCGACTATCGAACTGATGAAGCTGTATTCGTCGGAGATTCGCCCCACGACATCAGGTCAGGGAACGAGGCCGGCGTGATCACGATCGCCGCGTTGTGGGGCCCGTTTACCCGCTCAGCGCTCGAGCCGTACAAGCCGGCTTACTTTCTCGACGACATCAAGCACCTTCCTGCGATGCTGGACCGAATCACGGCGAAGAAAGCGGGGTAATATATTTCGCACGTTGGATCCTTTTAGGAGTCAGTCAAATGGGTGTGTCATATCAAGCAGGAACGTTGGTCCGCACCGGCGAAGAGAGAGCGACGCTCGTTCGCCGCACTTACTCGCTGGTACTGGTCAGTGTCCTGGTCACGATGGTGGGCGCTTCATTCGGGTTGTCACAGGCGCAGCTGATGGCGGCAGTTGCCCAGCATCCCTTCATCGCATTCTTCGCTTCCCTCGCGCCGCTTCTTTTGGCGACCCGCAAAAAGACCGAGTTCCCGATGAACATCGGACTCGTCCTGCTCTTCAACTTCGTGATGGGCGTCATCATCTCGCCGGCGCTCTTCATCTACGGCCGGACCCAGCCGGGCCTGATTGGCCAGGCAGCGGTGCTGACGATCGGGGCTTTCGGAATTCTCACGCTCTACGCTTTTGTGAGCCGGCGCGATTTCAGCGCCTGGGGCAGCTTCCTAATCGTCGGCCTTTGGGTGCTCATCGGCACGATGCTGCTGAATTTTTTCTTCCAGAATCTCGTAGTCGATCTCTGGCTTGCGTCAGTCGCGGTGCTTTTGTTCAGCGGGTTGCTGGTGTTCGATACCTGGCGACTCCGTAATTATTACGGTCCCGACGAGTACGTTGGCGCAGCAGTCCAGATTTATCTCGACCTGCTGAACATGTTCATGGCCATTCTTCGCGTTATGGGCAACCGGCGGAATTAGGTCACTGCGGACTGCGGGCTCACCGCTGCCGCAATCCGCAGTCCTACGCAGTTTTCTCCTGGATAGCATCAATCTGCCTGGCCATGTCGAGATCCTTCTGCGTAATCCCGCCGGCGGAGTGAGTGCTGAGAGTGCAGACAACTTTGGTGTAGCGGATGTCAATGTCGGGATGATGATCCGCCGCCTCGGCGATCTTACCAATCGCTACCACGAAATCGATCCCAGT
>DASWCI010000209.1:0-5121 GCA_036390195.1 Gemmatimonadaceae bacterium | reverse complement strand
ACGTATTCGGACGAGAAGAAGCTTTTCATCTGCGTGAAGCAGGAAGAGCCTTCGAGCCCGCCGGCGGGAGAGCCGAAGCCACCTGCTTCGAATCCTCCGTCGGGCGAGCCGCAGCCTCCCGCGCCGGCACCGCAAAACTCGGAATCATGCGCCTTCAACGTAGCGGCACTGATCTATAGTTGCGTCAAGTCGGGAGAAGGAAAGTCGGTCGTGAAGTCATATCAGTTCCTCGATGCGTCGGGTAACCCAATGGAGAAATTCGTCAAAGGTGCGACGGAGTCGATCCACTATCTGGTGAAGACCGACGGCAGCGGGTCGAAGGACAATTACACGAGCGTCAGTCATTCGCTGCGCGACGTAACGGTGAGCGGTTTCCTCGGACCGAATCGCATCTGGAACGGGTTCGGGAGCAGCGCCGACACGAACTCGTACAAGGAGGATTTGTCGACGCGCAGGTACACCGGCTTGTCGGTGGACACGCTCAAGGCGGTAACGTTCGTCGACGAGCGCGCGACGCATCCGTATCCCCTGTCAGGCGTTGCAATCAGGGTTCTCGATTACGTGGTAGTGACGACCGGCAAGCAGGTCGAGACCACTACGGTTCACAAGCGAGTCGTCGTGACGTTCAATGGAACCGCGGATGTGCCGATTTCACTCGGCGATTACAGCTGCGTGCTGCATCTCGACACGCACAAGGTGGACGGCTGTAAATAGCGGTAGATAGGCGCAGGATGTGGTTGCGAGAGGCGGGGTGTAGCGAGATCTGGCGCTGCACCTCGTTTCTGTTTCGTTCCTAGTTGGTGCGTATCAAAATTGCGCCCGCAATCGGTTCCGAACCGATGCCCGTCAGCAGTGTCGCAGCTCGTACAGCATCCAGCCATTGGGCGCTCTTTATAGCGGTGACGCTGAGCGTGCGTAGACTCGTTATATCTCCGAGCCGCTGCCCATCGAGATAGACCAGTATTGCCTGGCTCCGGACACCGCCACTAATGGAGCCGGTCTTCGTCGGCCGCAGCCAATTCGGCCGTAGCCGAGTGATAAGCTCGTAAGCGTTCGTGGCACTCGAGTTTGCGATCTCGGCATTGGTAATGGCGTCGGTGGGGCTTCTGGCCTGACGGCTGACGCTGCTGGAGGCGCAGGCCGCAAGGGACACCATTATCGTAGCAACGCTTAGAGCACGAAAGAGCTTCCGAACCATTGAAACCTCCAGAAAACAATCCGGTGTCGTCTTTGTTCGGCGGTGGGGAACTGTTATTGGGCGGAACGGATTACAACGAGCCGTGCGTCGCAATTTCCCATTGTTCGGGCTGGTGCACAATACTACGTTGAGTCGAGAGGACTGAATGCTCTGCGGGGAGTTCGTTCGCTATGCACCCGTAATCGTTGCATTTGGAGGCGCAAGTGCGACCTGTCAGAATGCTCCTTCGCGCGAAATTCTTCAGGCCTAGCTTCTGTGTGGCCTGCGCGGCAGTAATTCCACTCAGTTCGTCGTCGCCGCAGAATGTCGGCCGGATCACGGGCAGTATCACGGATTCTGCCGGCATTCCCCTTGTCGGAGGCGAGCTCATCGTCGATGGGACGTCGCTGCGGGCGCAGAGCGATGACAACGGCGAGTTTCGAATGGCGGATGTTCCCGTCGGTCCGGTCATCGTTCGTGCGCGACGGCTCGGCTTTACGCCTTCCCAAGTTCGGGTAGAGGTGCCCAGCGAAGGCACGGCGACAGTAGCGTTCCGGCTCGTACCGGTTGCGTCGATGCTCGCGCCTGTAGTCGTGCGAGCTGATCGAGTCAACTATACCGGTAGGCTTGCAGGTTACTACCAGCGTTTGGAAAAGAAGGCGGGTGGCTATTTCATCACGCGGGAACAGATCGATCGCGAAAACCCGCAAATGCTCAAACAGCTTCTTGTACAGCATGTGCCGGCGATCACCGAAGTCAGAGGCCGTGGGCACTCGAGCGGTATCCGCATGCGTGGCCGGACATGTTGGCCGCTGGTCTGGCTTGACGGCATCCCGATGCCGGCGGGCGAAGTAGATCTGGACAGCTTCGCACCGCAGAGTATTCAAGGAATCGAGTTATATCTCGGATCCACGACCGCGCCGGCACGCTATATCTTCACTCGCGACGCATCGAGCTGTGGAACGATTTTGCTCTGGTCGCGTGGTCCGGATACCGATCCGATACATTCAGAGTCAGCGCCAGTGTCCGATCTCGAAAGACTCGTCGCGAGCTCCGCGGTCTTCACACCGGACCAGGTTGACCGTCAAGCCACGCTTGATCCCGAGCAGCCTCTCGAGCTCAGTTTTCCTCCTGCCTTGTTCGCTGAAGGAATACGCGGCCTGGTGGTAGCAGAATTCGTTGTCGATACGGTTGGTCACATAGAGGGCAGCACCATTGGCCTGGTATCCTCGACTCACCCGCTCTTTAGTGACGCGGTCCGTCTCGCGTTGGGCCGCGCTACCTATCTCCCGGCATTAAGAGACGGCCGAGCCGTCAGACAAATCGTCCAGCAACCGTTCGATTTCGTGGTTAATCGGCAACTCAGAACCAGATAGTTTTCTGCCGTTCACCGAGAAAACGAGTTCATTCGGGGCACAAAAAGAATTAGACACATTGATCTCTTGCGCCGTTGACACCCCGCGTTATAAGTTCGGGCTGATAGCTATGCCGAAGCGAAGCCGGGAGAGTTGCAGGTCGCGAGGCGCGTAAGCCTAAATCAGGACCGCCAAAAGAGGTAGTCAGCGATACTCCAGGCCGGCGCAAAACCGGTTCTGGATGTTTGTCTATTGTGGTATCTGCAGTGATCGATCGCTCGATTTAAACTCGTTCCGCTACCTCGCATTCCCTTACCGCACAAGGAGGAGCAACCAGGAAGCGGTAATGCAGGCGTCTGAATACCCTAGGCTTGGTCGGGTTCGTAATACCGACCGTAAGAATTCTTCGCACTTCTCCCGAGGCACGCATGACGAAACTATTACGTATTAAGGCTTCGCTCTTTGGCGCTCTTGCAGCACTTACGTTTCTTGTGAGCCCTGCCTTTGGCCAGGATCAGGCCGCAGTAATTAGCGGCCGAGTGATATCTGATCAGGGACAGCCACTTGGTGGGGCGAACGTGGTGATTCCTGAGCTCAACATCTCCGTCGCCACCAATCAGACTGGCGGATACACGATCTCGATTCCCGCGGCTCGCATACGCGGTCAACAGGTATTCGTCCGAGCGAGAGCAATCGGATTTCAGCCGCAATCCCTTCCGGTGACTCTGACCGCGGGGGCTCAGACCGTCAGCTTTGACATGAAGAAAGACGTTACTGAACTCACTGCAGTCGTCGTGACTGGTGTGACGACCGCCACGGAGCAACGTAAGCTCGCTTTCACGGTCACGAAGGTTGATAGCGCCATGATGCCGGTGACGGGCTCGAACCCCATTACTCAGTTGCAGGGCAAGGTGCCCGGCGCGATGATCATGAATCCGTCCGGTCGCCCCGGAGCCGCACCGCAAGTAATCCTGCGCGGGCCGGTTTCTCTGAACGCGACGGGTCGGACGCAGCAGCCCCTTTACCTTCTGGACGGCGTCCCCCTTCAGGGCGCGCTCCCTGACATCAACCCGGACGACATCGAGAGTGTCGAGATCGTGAAGGGCGCCGCCGCTGCGTCGCTGTACGGAGCTCGGGCAGGCGCCGGGGTCATCAACATCACCACCAAGACCGGACGCAATGCCGCTGACGGCGTTCGCGTTGGGCTACGCACCGAATATGGGCGGAGCAACATCGAGCGCCAATTCCCGCTGTCTCGATTCACTTCGCTTGAGCTCGATCCCGGAGGCACGCGATTCTGCTCCCGCGAGTTCCTTCAGAACAACGTCACGGGCAGTTCGACCAGTGGTCAAGGATTTTTCTCCCCCTGCGCGCGGTACATCGTGTGGGACGACGAAGTACAACGAATAAACAACTCTGGCGTGGATTTCTCTCTGCCGCCGCAGCAGTTCCTTCAGGATTTCGGTATCTCGAGCACACCCAGCTACGATCAGGCCACAGGACTTTACATCGCGAACGTCTGGCCAATCATGCGAAACCCGGTGAAGCAGGCCGTGACGCCAAATGCATACGGCAATACTAACCTCGATCTTCGTGGCAAAATCAACAACACGGGTGTGTATGCGAGCGTATCGAACTTCGTCCAAGAGGGCGCCGTGCGCTTTCTGCCGGGTTTCGTGCGGAATTCCGCCCGTATCAATGTTGATCAAAGGTTCGGCGATCGCCTCACTTCGAGCCTGAACACCTTTTACAGCCAGAGCGTTGATCATGCCTCGAATTTCGATGAGACCAGCGGTACGGCGGGCACCTGGTTCAATCTTACGCGCGCACCATATATCACCGATATGCTTGCGACCGATAACCAGGGTCGGATTGTTGTTCGCAACAACCCGCTGTTCCAGGGCGAACAGAACTTTAACCCACTATACGCGACCGCTTACAACAAGCGCACTGACCGTGGCACGCGCTTCGTGGGCGCCGGGACGCTGCGCTATACGCCGCTGGATTGGTTCGCCCTGGACGGCAACTTCGGATACGATCGTCAAACGGGACAGTTTGTCCAACTGCGCGATCGTGGGTGGCGAGTTACCTCCGCAGCACCCTCGACATCCTCTGGTTTTATCAGTGAAGGCAGTGGCGATAACGAACTGTGGAACACGAGCTTCAACGCCTCCGCCCAACACACCTTCTTTACCAATCTTAACGCGACATTCACAACTCGCTTCGTCTATAGCGATCAAAGCCTTCGCAACACGAGCCAAAGCGGCATCGGGCTCGCGCTCCCCGGCCTGGTAACATCGGACGCCGCCACCGCAAATATTACGATTGGGTCCGGACGGCAAACGGTCCGCGACATGGGCTTTTTCTACGGGCTGGACTTCGACTTCAAGGATCGGTACGTCGTTGGCGGACTCTTGCGCCGCGACGGCAGCTCGCTCTTTGGCGCCGGGAACCGCTGGCAAACCTTCGGACGCGTATCTGGCGCGTGGATCGTTTCGGGAGAGCCATGGTGGCCCGTTCCCAACGTCGTCAGCAATCTGAAGTTGCGCGCCTCGCACGGATCGACCGGTCAGCGTCCGCGCTTTGACG
>DASWCI010000208.1:0-11564 GCA_036390195.1 Gemmatimonadaceae bacterium | reverse complement strand
TATCTCGCAGATGGAATTCCTGCGCGACGTGGGCTACCCAGCCACACTAGCAGCATACAAGCGCGCGCTCGCGATCTACGCCGAGCTTGCGCGCACCGACACCTCTGCCGCGCGTCGTTATCAGAACGATGTCTTCGGCGTGGCGAACTCACAGAAGGCGGTGACCGGATATCGCGTCGGTCTGCTCGACACCCTCAGCATGGCGAAGAAGCGCGCCTTTGAGCAGGAGTTCCGGCAGCGCATCGCTGCGAATCCACAGTTGCAGGCCCAGTATGGAGGAACCTGGGAGGCAATCGCGCAGGCTCAACGCGAGCTCGCAACGTTCAGTCCTCAACTCCGCTACTATGGATTCGGTGGCGGGTCTCAGTTACTGCAACTGGGCGCGGGGCTCGTGCGCGTTGCAACCGAAAGCAGCAAACCCGATTCGGCGCGGCTGCCACAGTACCGAGGGGCAGGATTGAACAACATCAGCGCGCAGCTCACCAAGCCGATCCCAATAGACACTGCCTACGAGCGACTCGCGATTGCGGCGCAGCTTCGTGCTGCGCAGAGCGCGCTGCCCGCCAACAGTCCGTTCATTCGCGTCGCGCTCGGCGGTCGTACGCCAGAAGCCGTTGCCGCCGACATCGTGCATAACACCAAAGTTGGAGATCCGGCGTTCCGCCAGTCACTGCTTCAGGGTGGTGAGGCTCAAGTGAATGCCTCGACCGACCGGTTGATAGTCTGGGTGCGCGCGGTCGATCCACTGAGCCGCCAAGTCACGACGAGAGCGAACGCGCTCAACGCGATCATCGCCGCGAACAGCGAGAAGATCGGACAGGCTATCTTTGCCGCCTACGGGACTGCGTTGCCTCCGGACGCGACATTCACGCTTCGGATCAGCGATGGACTCGTGAAGTCATTCCCGAGCAACGGGACGATTGCGCCCTACAAGACGACTTTCTATGGGCTGTACGAACGGTCAGCTGCCTTCGACGACAAGGATCCGTTCAAGCTTCCCAAGCGCTGGGTGGAGCGAAAGAACAACCTCGATCTGACCACACCGTACAACTTCGTTTCGACGAATGACATCATCGGAGGGAATTCGGGGAGCCCGGTGATCAACAAGAACGCGGAGGTCGTCGGACTGGTGTTCGATTCGAACATTGAGGGGATTTCGAATCGGTTCATCTTCTCATCGGACGTCGGTCGGACGGTGAGCGTGCACTCGCGGGGGATCGTGGAGGCGTTACGGAAGATGTACGACGGCTCGCGCATCGCCGACGAGCTGCAGGGTCGATAGCTTTTCGGCTTCTTCGAGATCGCAGCGCCGGTCAGTCGCGAGGGGTCCTCTCCGGCGCTACGCTCGCTTGGTCGAAGCCCCTAACTACGCTCCCTCGCTCTGCTCGGTCGCGGGTCTTCTTCTCGCGCTCGCTTTGCAAAGCGCCTACGAGGACCCCTCGCTCCTTCCCTGTCAGGCAGTGGTCTCAAACGCCCGCGAGACTCCAGGACCGTTGCACCTCGTCCAGGCTGCGCTCGTTTGCGGAGCTGTCGCGCGAAGCGCGACTGCTTTGCAGCGCGCCGTTACAGATCTCGATAGGAGAGGCGGGGTGTCCTCGTAGGCGGCGCCTCGCGTAGCAAGAGACTCGCGCGCGCTGTTGTCGTTTGCGCGCGAGGCTCGCAGCGTGTAAGCGAGCTAGCCGCCGAAGAGGATACCCCGCCTCGACCCAAACCGAGATGCAGAGGTAACGCGGCGCTCAAAGCTGCGCGATTCGAGAGATGGCGCCGAAAATGAGGCGAGTTCCGAAGTGCAGCGATCCTAATGGCACGCGCTCATCATTCCCGTGCATGCGCTCCTCGTCGGACTGAGCCATCGGGAACGGGAGAATGCCGTACGCCTGAACGCCGAGTTTGCGCAGTCGCGCGCTATCAGTGACACCGGTGCTGAGGTAAGGCACTACCGCGATCTTCGGATCGAGCTCGCGCGCTGCATCGGCGATCGCGTTGAACATCGCCGAGCCTGGATCAGATGCCGGCGCTTCCTCGCCGCGTTGTGTCACCTCAATCTTCACTCCCGGCTCCGTCACTACGGCGCGCATCCTCTGTATAACCTTGTCGATGGATTGGCCCGGTAAGGTCCGGACGTTCAGAACAGCGCTAGCAGAATCGGGGATGACATTAAACTGCTTTCCTCCCTCGATCATCGTTGGAGAAATGCCATTGCGCAGCACCGCATTGAACACGGCGACACGGGACAAAACGCGCGCTCCGTCTTGCGTCCGCTTCGGATCGCCGGCGACCAGATCGAGCATCGCCTTTTTCTCGTCCGCGTTCGGCCAGATCGCAGCCAGTCTCGCAAAGAACTGTCGTGTGATATCGGTCAGAATTACCGGCTCGGCGTAAGCCGACAATTGCTCGAGCGCGCGACCGAGGCGGAAGATGGTGTTGTCAGGAAGCGGAATCGCGGCGTGGCCGGCAGTGCCTCGCGCGGTGAGGGTCACGACGTGCGAGACTTTCTCCGCGCTCTGCACCGCGAGATAGGTTGGGCCGCCATCGATGATGCGAGTCCGCCCGCCTTCGTTGAGCGCGAACTCGGCCTCCAGAAGTTCCGGATGGTGGGCCACCAGCCAGCCCATTCCCCATTCACCTCCTGCTTCCTCATCCGCCGTCGCGACAAAGACGACGTCTCTCGACAGCGCCGCGTCCGACTCAGCGAGCATGCGTCTGAGCAAGAGCATCGTCATCAGATTTGCCGCCAGCATTCCCTTGTCGTCTATCGTCCCTCGCCCGTACAAGTAGCCGTCACTGATCTCGCCGCCGAACGGATCATGCGTCCATCGCGCTTGCTGCACTCCCACCACGTCCATGTGCGCCAGAAGGATTACCGGACGACGCGCACCGTTGCCGCGGATGCGCCCAATTACCTGAGCGCGATTCTTTGTCGGCTCGAGCAGCGTGGTCTCGATGCCCTCATCTCTGAGAGCGCTCTCGAGGTAACGCGCCAGCGGCAACTCATTGCCAGGCGGATTCGTGGTGTCGAACCGGATGATCGCCTGGAGTCTCGACACCGTCTCGGCTTCAACTCCCGCCCTGTCAGGCGTCAAGCAGGGCCTCGATCTTTCTGATCAGCGGCCGGAATGACAACTTGTCCGCGCCGGCACGAGCGGCGATCTCGTCCGCGCTCTCGCGCTGGCCCTGGGCGAATAGCTCTCGGGCGAGCCACGGCCCGGCGCTCGGATTTCGAAACCAGTCTACATCGAAGCGATCAGTCAGCTCCTCGTTGAGGACTGACTGTAGCTGCCACGCGCGCAGGTAGCGCGCAGAATAGTATCTGGGATCGACGTCGACGAACGCGTCTGCCGGGTCGTACTCGAAGCCGGTGGCGTTGGTCAGCAGCGAGACGTATACATCCGGCAACTCCGACCAGCGCACGTCGCCGCTGTACAGCGCGCGCTCATAAAGAAATTTGGCGCAGTAGCGTCGCAGAAAATGCAGCTCCTCGACGCCCGCGGTGCGCAAGAACATTCCGACCCTGTTCGTCCCAAGCTTCGTATAGCGCAGCAGCCAGCCCCTGTCCTGCATCCTGTGGTCAAACAACATTGCGTACGATTCAGTGACAGAGTTGTCGCCAAGCCATCTGAACTCGAATGGGTAGTCGGGGCTGGCGTAGCCAAAGTGCAGCGCGTGTCCGAGCTCGTGCAGAAACGTGTTGTAATCGCTCTGCCCGCCGTGCGGCCGCAGCACGAGGTACACTTCCTCGGGCACGCGAACCGGTGAGCAGAATGCCCGGGATCGCTTGCCTTCCCTATCACCGACGTCGAAGATGATCCGTCCCTCGGCAGTCGGATCGATCCCCATCTCCAGGATCTGCCGACGCATTACACCTTCCATTTCGCCGGCGGGAAACACGTCGTCATACTCTGACGCCCGGAAGAGGGCCAGCCCGTCAGCGCGTTTTGCTTCCAATGGCCTGATGCCAAGGGATTTTTTCAGAACCTGCGCGAGCGTGTCCTCCCACATCGACTCGGTATCGCGCAGAAATCTCTCGCAAAGAGTGCCGAGTGCGTCGAGGGATATGCCAGAAACAGCCTCGAACGACGCGTTGTAGTCTCCCGCGATGTCGAGAGATTCGATGTATTCCTTCTCGCGCTGTAGTCGTTCCAGCCGGAGCGGGCTATGCTCATTCTTTACCAGCTTTGCTCTCGCCTCATCCAGCGCCAGTCGCAGCGCACGGTCGCGAGTGTTTGCGATCTCGATTGGAACAGCCTGATACTGGATCACCCGCCCATCCGGTGATCGGATAACGGCGGTATTCTCCCACTCTATCTCGCGCTCGTCGAGCGCCGCGAGCGGCTTCGCGGCCTGCGACTCGATCTCCCACTCGAGCAGCGATTGCGCGGATCGTTTGTCGTCGGTTTTCTCCGGCGCCGACCGGAATGCATCGAGCGTCAGCTCCAGCGCTTCGATGCCGAGAACATGGTCGTACTTATCGTAGATCGGGCGCAGCTCCGCGGTTTTCTTGAGACCAGCGAACGCGAGATAGCTCTCCCGCGAGATTGCTTCCATGAAGGCCTGGCCTTCAGCTCGCAGGCGCTGAAGGTCGAGGGCAGTCACGTCGCGAGCTTGCGGGTGAGGTAGTCCTTGAGTTGTCCGGCTTCCACGCGCTCCTGCTTGAGCGTATCGCGGTCTCTGACCGTGACAGTCCCGTTGGTGAGCGATTCGCCGTCGACGGTGATGCCAAACGGCGTTCCGACTTCATCCTGACGGCGATAACGTCGACCAATCGCTCCGCCGTCGTCGTAAAAAATCGGAAACCTTTCTCGAAGCTCGTCGGCGATGCGGTGCGCCATCTCCGGCATTCCGTCTTTCTTCACGAGCGGGAACACTCCTGCCTTTATTGGTGCGATCGAAGGATGCAAGCCGAGTACGGTTCTGCCTTCTGACTCTCCTTCGACCGCCTCTTCCCGGTATCCATTTACCAGAACGGCGAGCGCGGTTCTATCCGCGCCAGCGGAGGTTTCGACGACAAACGGAATGTAGCGGCGATTATTCGGCTGGTCGAAGTACTCGAGCTTCTTGCCGGAGAATTGCTGATGCTGTGACAGATCGAAGTCCCCGCGGTTGTGCACGCCTTCAATCTCCTGAAATCCAAGGGTGCCGCCGAAATCGAATTGCACATCGAATGCGGCGCGGGCGTAATGCGCCAACTCCTCTTTCGTGTGCTCGTGAAACCGCAGTCGGCTTTCCTCCAGGCCGAGACCGACGTGCCAGTCCATGCGCTGCTGCTTCCAGTACTCGAACCACTTCATGTCGGTGCCCGGCTCGACGAAGAACTGCATCTCCATCTGCTCGAACTCGCGTGTGCGGAAGATGAAGTTCCCCGGCGTTATCTCGTTGCGAAACGCCTTTCCAATCTGCGCAATGCCGAATGGCATTTTCTGCCGCGTCGACTGCTGAACGTTGAGGAAGTTGACGTAAATGCCCTGCGCGGTCTCCGGACGAAGATAGACAACGGACGCCGAGTCTTCGACCGGTCCCATGAACGTCTTGAACATGAGATTGAATAGGCGTGGCTCACTGAGCGTGCCCTTCATCCCGCACGCCGGACATTGTGCGTCAGGCTTGCCAGGAGTGCCCTTGATCTTTGGATCATCAGCGCGAAACCGCTTCTTGCAGTTACGGCAATCGACCAGCGGATCGACGAATCCGCTGACGTGACCGCTCGCCTCCCAGACGCGCGGATGCATGAGAATAGCCGCGTCGAGACCCTCGATGTCTTTCCTGGCGCGAACCATCGCGTGCCACCAGCGATCCTTCAGATTTTTCTTGAGCTCGACACCCAGCGGACCATAGTCCCACACCGATCCGGTGCCGCCGTAGATCTCCGAGGACTGAAAGATGAATCCGCGCCGCTTTGTGAGCGACACGAGCTTTTCCATTACATCAGGGTGGTTGGGCATTCGGGAAAACTAGTCGGCCCGAGCGTCATGCATCCAGTTCGGCGCTCAGTTTCGGCTCCGCCGGAGCGCGCTGTCCCAGCAGCCGCGCGACGATTCGATCGCCGTGATAGCGGCCGTTTTCGATGAACACTTTGTTTGCGTCGTATCCGGCGACAACGACTCCGGCGATAAATAATCCGGGAATGGTAGTCTCCAGAGTTTTGGAGTCGTGCTCGGGAATCCCCGTCGTCGGGTTTATCGGCACTCCTGTGTCGCGCAACAGGTCGAGGCTCGGCGCAAACCCAGTCATGATGTACACGCGATCGGCTTTCATTCTGTTCTCTTTGCCACCGGTGGTCAGCACAACCTCGCCTGGCTCGATCGCGGTGACCCGGGTGTCCCACTTAACCGCGATCTGTCCCTCCTTCACGCGATTGGTGAAGTCCGGCAGCACCCACGGTTTGATTTTCTTGTCGAACGTCGGGCCGAAGTGAACGAGTGTCACTCGCGCTCCTGATCGCCACAGATCCAGCGCCGCCTCCGCCGCGGAGTTGCCTCCGCCGACAACCGCGACATCCTGCAGAAACGCTTCATGCCCTTCGCGGTAGACGTGCGTCACGTGCGGAAGATCTTCACCTGGCACGCCGAGTCGGTTGGGAGATCCGAAATATCCGGTTGCAACGACGACCGCGTCACCGGTCGTCCTTCGCTCTTCACCAGCGGTCGTGCGCGAAACGACGGTGAAGTCACCTGACCTTCCTTGAATGGCTGTTACTCGCTCTCGCTGTCGTACTGGAATTCCGAAATACGTGACCACCGTCCGGTAGTACGCGAGCGCGTCTCGTCGGGTCGGTTTCTCGGTCGCGACGACGAACGGCAATCCGCCGATGGTGAGCTTCTCGGCCGTGGAAAAGAATCTCACATAGGTCGGATACGAAGCGATCGTGCTCACCACGACGCTGCTCTCGATCACTTGCGCGCGCATCCCCGCGCGTTGCGCCGAGACAGCGGCGGCGAGACCGCACGGCCCCGCGCCGACGATCACGAGGTCCGCGTCGTTTGCCATTAGTTGAAGCGACTGGTCAGGCGACGCCGACGGGGCTCGCCGGAAGCGTGCCCTCTACGCCGATGATCTGATCGCGCTTGGTGCCGACGCTGACGTAGGTGATCTGCGTCTCGACGAGAGATTGAATCCGATCGAGATACCGACGCGCCTCTACAGGAAGGTCGGTGAGACTTCGGGCTCCCGCCGTGCTGGTTCTCCATCCGTCGAACCACTCATACCTGGGCACAGCCCGCTCGAGCACATCGAGATCGCCAGGAAACTCGACGTACAGCTCGCCATCGGCCTCGTATCCGGTGCAGAGACCTATGCGCTCGAGTGTGTCGAGCACATCGAGCTTGGTCACAGCGAGATCCGTCAGACCATTCACGCGAGCGGCGTAGCGCACCACGACACCGTCGAACCAGCCGCAACGACGCGGACGGCCGGTGGTCGCGCCAAACTCGTTGCCGAGCCGGCGGATTTCAGAGGCGAGCGGCTCGTCGAACTCAGTCGGGAGCGGTCCATTTCCGACTCGGGTTGTGTATGCCTTGACCACACCGATCACCGAGTCGAGCTCGCCCGGCGCGATTCCGACGCCGGTGGCGGCTCCCCCCGATGTCGTGCTGCTCGACGTCACATAGGGATAGGTGCCGTGATCAATGTCGAGGAGGGACCCCTGCGCCCCCTCGAGTAGAACCGCAGCGCCCCCGACGATCGCGCGATGGATCTTCAGCCCAACATCTTCGGCTAATGGAAGCAAACGCTTCGTGAAGCGCTCCAGCACGCCGAAGGTGTAATCCACGTCAGCCCTTTTCGCCCCCGACATTGCCAGCTGGATGTTCGCGTGAGCCACGCCTCGCTCGACCAGCTTGCGCAGACGGTCCGGATTCCTGAGGTCGAGAACGCGGATTCCGCGCCGACCAAACTTGTCCTCGTACGCCGGCCCGATTCCGCGCCCAGTCGTGCCGATCTCCTTGCTGGCCGAGCTCTGGCTGTCGACAAGCTTGTGATAAGGGAGGACGAGGTGGGCGCGATCGCTCACGTACAAGCGTCCCTCGACGTCGATTCCATCCGAGACGAGCTCGTCGATTTCCGAGAACAGCGTCTCGACATCCAGCACCACGCCGTTGCCAATCGCGCATCGGACGCCCGGATGGAGAATCCCGCTCGGAATCTGGTGAAGCACGAACGACTTCTCGCCGATTTGCACGGTGTGCCCGGCGTTGGCCCCGCCTTGATACCGGACGACCCAGTCGGCGCGCTCGGCGAGGACATCAACGAGCTTGCCTTTACCCTCGTCTCCCCACTGGGCGCCCACGACGACTATGGTGCGCGTATTTGTATCGAACATTCAGTCTGGGGAGCGGGGGACGGAGGAACGGGTGGACCTGCGACGCAAAAAAGCAAACGCCCCGAGCGGCTCGGGGCGTTGGTTCAATCTACTTCCAGGAGCGAGTGTGTCAACGTTCGACCGGCGGCGGGGGCGGGACTTCATCGACAATCCGCGGAGGATCATCCGGCCGGATCACGCTTCTGATTGGGAGAACGACCGTGAATGTCGAACCCTTATCGAACCTGCTCTCCGCGAAGACATGGCCCCCCAACGCGTCGACCAGCTTCCGGGTGATGCTGAGACCCAGACCAGTGCCACCGAACTCGCGCGTCCGCGACTGATCGACCTGCCTGAAATCCTCCCAGATTGACTCGAGGTCGCCCTCGCGGATGCCGATACCGGTGTCGTGCACATCGAAGCGCAGATCTTCTTCGTCTTTCGACACCGACACCGAGACTCCCCCGTGATGAGTGAACTTCACCGCGTTGGAGAGGAGATTGAGCAGGATCTGTTTGACCTTCGTTCTGTCGGTGTGAAGCGTGAGGTCGCCCGGCGGCAACTCGACCTTGAACGTGAGTTGCCTTTTCTTTACGAGCGGCTCGATCTGCTGCGAGATCTCGGTCATAATGTCGCCAAGCCTCACGTCGTCGAGATGCAGAGGCATCCGGCCGGCTTCGATCTTCGCGAGGTCGAGAATGTCGTTGATCAACGCGAGCAGATGTTGAGCTGCGCCCTGAATCCGGTTAAGACCCTCTTCCTGCCGCGGCGTGAGGTCACCGTAAATACGGTCGAGCATCAGCGACGCATAACCGATGAGTGCGTTGATAGGTGTCCTCAGCTCGTGGGACATGCTCGCCAGGAATTCGGACTTGAGCCGGTTCGCCTTCTCCAGCTCGCGCGACTGCCATTGGAGTCGCGTGTTCTGCTCGGCGAGATCCGCGGTCGCGGCCTGAATACGGTCCTCGAGCTGGATGGAAAACGTCTTGAGCTCCTCGTATAGACGCTCGTTTTCAGCCTGCTCGGTGAGGTCGTGCAAGACCGACACGATCGCCAACGGCTCTCCCCGACGATTGAGAATTTTTCCAGACACTACCTCGACCGGAAGCTCCACGCCCGTATCTGGAAGGTGAAGCTTCATCTGCTCGCGACGCGCCAGCGACGGGCTGATGGTGAAAGCAGAGATGAAAGTCGTGAATTTGGTATCGTTGGCCTGAACGGCCGAAGCCCGATCCCAGCTTGCGCTGTCGTCGGCCTCGAATAGCTGCTCGGCCTCCTTGTTCATCAGGATGATGTTCGAGCGGTCGTCGGTGACGAGAATCGGATCGGCGACGTTTTCCAGGATGAGGTTCAGCCTGTCGCGCTCGCGCTTCGCATCTATCTCGGCCAGCCTCACGCGCTGCACCTGACGCTCCAGTTCGTTGGCCGCTCGCCTAAGATCCGTGACATCGCGCAGCACGGAGATCGTCGATCCTGTCGGCGCTCCATCCCCCGGACCCAGTGAGTGCGTCAGCACCTCGAACAGTAGGTCGGTTCCTTCATCGGGGTCGACGAGATTCAGCTCGCGCGAGCCAGCTGTCTCCTTCGAGCCCATTGCGGCTTTCGAGAGGTGAGAGGTGAAGAGGAGATTGTTGATCTCGACGGCGCGCCGTCTTCCTTCTGAATCCCGTTCAGTCGTCGAGAGCAGGTGTTCGGCGCGCTTGTTTTGAGCGACGATGTTGCGGTCGGCGTTGATGATAACGATCGGATCGGGGAGCGAATTCATGATCGTGGTCAACATCTCGCGCTGCTGATTGAGGCGACCTCCGGCCAGACGGAATTCCTCGACTGCGGCCATGCGAGCCAAAACCGGGCCGGCAAGGGAAGCTGCGTGCATTAGTGCAGCTAGAGTCTCATCGTCGACGCTCGCTTCGAGAAGTGCGACGCCGGCGGGGGCGTGACCGAGTCTTCTGCGGCGATCGACCAGTGACCGGCGTCTCACCTCACATCCTTGCAGCTGCACCAAGTCGAGCTCGGCGTCGCTGAGGAGAGCCGGAGCACCGCGGAACTGGGGCTGAGGGAAGGGAATCGTAGTCCACTCGCCGAAAGGAAGGCCGGGGACAGTGCCGGCTCCGTCGCAGCTCACGGAGTGCAGCGACAGCGCCGATACGACTACAGGGTTTGACAGATCGTCAACGGGAATGGCCACGTCAGGAAGTGAATCTCTGTCGAATCCGACGTTCGCCGTACGAACGAACTGTCGAGGCGGACTGTCGAGCGTCACCGCCAGCGCCCGACGCGCGCCTACGATATCGGCAAACTGAGCGAGCATTGAGCCCGCGGCAGTTACAAAGTCTGGTGCTTCAGAGATTGCAGAGAGGAGTTCCGCGAGCCGCTCTCCGCTGAGTTGTGGGCTGGAGGCTATCGCGGAACTGAGTTGCTGTCTGGCGGCAACCCCTAGGGTCTCACGCTTCGAGTCGCTCAAGTCGCCGCTTCAGATCTGCATTTTCTATCCGCATCCGCTCGAGCTCTTCCGACCCACCGGGGCTGAGCTCGCGCATCGGTCGCGATCCCGGTGGGGCGAGACCAACTGCTTCAGAGTATTTGAGATAGGTGTCGATGGATGCGACGACGATACGCGCTTCGACGGTGACGAGATCGATACCAACCAGTGAGACTCGCACCCAGGCGTCGATGACGATACCCTTGTCGAGAACGCGATCGAGAACATCGATTAGCGAGCTACCGCTCGGGGAACGTTCAACTGCCATGTCGTGACTCCTGTTGTCTTGCTGCCGAGGCGGCGGGTGTTGGCGGGATGGCGCGAGCCGGCGCATGCGAGCTCAGTCTTGGGTCCGTTCGCCACCAGTCCATTCCGATTTGTTCTGCCTTGTCGATCGAGCAGATCAGTAGACGCACTTGAATCGTAAGCAACTCGACATTGGCAAGGTTGATCTTGATGTCACCGACCACGACGAGACCTTTGTCGAGCACGCGATCGAGAATGTCGACGAGACCGTAGGTGCGCGACGGGGATACTAGTTCTGCCAAGCAGTTGTCTCCGTTCGGCTCGTGCGCCGGGTTATCGTAACCTGCCTAGGGGGCCCAGGTCTATCTGGAGATCGTCATCGGTCAGGCCGAAGATCCCCTTCATATCCTGCATCCGGTCGTTGAGGCGGAGCAACGCGACTCCTAGCTTCTCGATCTCCGCGTCGCTCAGATGTCCCCCCTCCATTCGCCGAACTGCCTGGTGCTCTAAGACCTTACGCAATACCTCAATCAACGTCAAGAC
>DASWCI010000207.1:0-1500 GCA_036390195.1 Gemmatimonadaceae bacterium | reverse complement strand
GCGCTGCGGCGCAAAGTCAGTAATGATTGCCTGTATCGTGACGAGCCAATCCTCGAGACCCGAGAGATCGGGATAATCGCAGACGACGCGCAACAAACCATCGCGCTCCATCTTCTCGAAATCGAATCCCCAGCCAGTCGCGTTGCGCACGAGCTGATCCCGACTCTCCTCGAACGCGAGCAGCAGGCACTTCTCGCCGTTCGTCGCGCCGCCCTGGAGAAATTGTGTGACCGTAAGTGTTTTACCGGTTCCTGTCGCTCCGGATACTAGCGTCACGGAATCGCGGAAGAATCCGCCGCCACACATCTCATCGAGGTCGCGGTTGCCCGAAGAGATACGCACGTTCGACGATTTCATGCTGAGCTGCATCGCCGAGAGAGGAATGACGATCACGCCGCCCTGCGGGACGATCGTGAACGGATATTCGCCCTTCTGGTGATCGCAGCCGCGGAACTTGAGAATCTCGATCGTGCGCCTGCGAGTCTCATCTTCCAGCGCGTTGCGCAGGATGATGACGTTGTCGGCGATGAATTCCTCGACGCCAAAACGCGCAATTGGTCCGTGATCATTCGTTCGCTCGGCGGTCAGCACAGCGGTGACGCCCATCCCTTTCAGCGCTGATGCGATTCGGAACAGCTCGCCGCGCACCATTGCCTGATCCGAGAACTGTGAAAAGACGGCACCAAGCGAGTCAACCGAAACTCTTTTTGCCTTTACCTTGTTGACCGCGTTCTGCACGCGCGCCAGCAGCGCACCGAGATCGAATCCACCCGCTTCCACCGTGTCGACATCCGGATCGGGCGATGCGTCGACGAACGTGAGCTTGCCTGCTTCCTCCCAGGCGCCGAGGTCCCAGCCGAAGCTGCGCATATTCTTCCGAACATCTTCCGCAGATTCTTCGAACGTTACGAAAACCCCAGGCTCACCTTGCTCTATTCCCGCCGCCAGAAATTGCACGGCAAAAACAGTTTTGCCGCTGCCTGCAGTTCCTGAGATCAGCGTCGTTCGATTCTTTGGCAGACCGCCTTTCGCGATGATGTCGAGACTCGAAATTCCGGTGCGGAGCTTTTCAACCGCGGGGTGATTGGTGTTCGTCATGACGCCTCAGGTCGCGCTGTTGAAGATGGACTAAACGGAGCCGGGCGAACCTCGAGCCCGAGCAAAACCTTTTCTTTGTCGGAGAGATCACCGATCACTCGCCTGAGCGGGGGCGGAAGCTGCTTTATCAGCGTCGGCGTCGCGAGAATCTTCTCGTCCTCGGCACGCTGAGGATTCTCGAGGACGTCGACTATCTCCAGCTCGTACCTTCCGTCGAGCTCCTGTTCGCAGATCCGATCGAGATTGTCGATCGCAACCTTCGTTCTGGGACTGGTGCCGGTGACGTAGAGTGTCAGGACGTATTTGGACAGGGTTGCCTCCACCTTGATCCAAGGGCGTTTTGGCGAACGTGCCGACATGCCAGCTAGCCGGGCCGAGCGGGCCCAGCGGTTGCATTACCAG
>DASWCI010000206.1:0-9911 GCA_036390195.1 Gemmatimonadaceae bacterium | reverse complement strand
CATTAGGACAATACGGGGGCAAGGGGGGAATGGTTTCGGGGCGGGTTAAGGGCTTGAACTACAACTGAACGGGCGGGAGGCGTCAGCGCTGGAGGCGCGAGGTTCGAGGTCACGACGTCGGGACGTTTCTGACCGGCGTCTGGCCCAGGCAGTTACTTGTGCTCAGAAGGCCGCTGGTGAAGTCCTGACGTAGTGACCTAACGCCTCGCGCCTCCAGCGCTGACGCCTCCCGCCCGTTCAGTTGCAGTTATCAGTTTATAGACGGGAGTTACCGGCTATGCGTGTACATGAGATCAACTATCTCATCGTACATCTTGTCAGCGTCCTCTCCGCCCGTCCGAATGGCCCCGGTTGCGCAGTGCTTGAGATGATTCCGCATCAACTCCCGCCCGACGCCGCGAAGCGCTTCGTGGACCGACGATATCTGGGTCAGAATGTCAGCGCAGTAACGGTCTTCCTCCACCATCTTCTGCAGCCCGCGAACCTGCCCTTCGATCCGGCGAAGTCTCGTAAGGTTCCGCAATTTCACTTCCGGATCGACGGCAATCGCTTTTCTCGAGCCGGGTGACGCATCACGAACGGCGCAGCCGCACTCCGCTCCGTTAGTCGTGGCGACCTTCGACTGCCTGGCCCTTGTTGGCATCTCATTTCCTCATAGTTATGACAGGCGCACCCTGCGGAGGCGCAGACTATTCGTTACGACGCTCACCGAGCTCAGCGCCATTGCAGCGCTCGCGATGATTGGACTCAGCGTCAAACCGGTCACCGGATAGAGCACTCCCGCGGCGATCGGAATTCCAATCACGTTGTAGACGAAGGCCCAGAACAAGTTCTGCTTCATCGTTGCCATCGTGTGACGCGACAGCGAGATCGCGGTCGGAACTCCGCGCAAGTCACTCCGCATCAGCGCAATGTCGCTGGCCTCGATCGCGATGTCCGTTCCCTTGGGCATCGAAACGCCCACATCCGCCTGAGCGAGGGCGGGCGCGTCGTTGATGCCGTCACCGACCATCGCTACAACTCTGCCGGCGTGCTGCAACTCACGAATCTCCATCACCTTCTCGTGCGGCAGTACCTCCGCAACAACTCGGTTGATTCCTGTAGCCTTCGCCACGGACTCGGCCGTTGATTGCCGGTCGCCGCTCAGCAGCAGCACATCGATTCCGAGATTCTCGAGCTTTTGTACTGCCTCACGGGATGACGGCCTGATCGCATCCTCCACGACAATGATTCCAGCGATAGCGCCCTCAATCGCAACAAACAGCTCGCTCGTCCCGGCTCGCGCGCGTGGCGGGACGGACTTTTCTGCGGTGGCGTCCAGCTCCAATTCGCGCATCAACTGCGCATTGCCCACCGCTACTTCCCGTCCCGCGACGACACCCGTCACTCCGCTGCCAGTACGCGATCGGAAGTCTCTGACGTGCTCGAATCGAACGCCGCGCTCACCAGCCGCGCGCACTATCGCAGTGGCAACCGGATGCTCGGAATGCCGCTCGAGAGACGCCGCGGCCGCGAGGACTTCAAGCTCAGTCGCCGGCGGAATCGCGATCACCCCTCCCCCGCCCACGGCGGGAACACCCTCGGTGACAGTTCCGGTTTTGTCGAGCACGACTGTGTTCACATCGCCGGCGCGCTGCAGGATCTCACCCCCCTTGATCAGCAGCCCGAGCTCGGCTCCTCGTCCGGTGGCAACCATCACCGCGGTAGGAACCGCAAGGCCCATGGCGCAGGGGCAAGCGATTATGAGCACGGAAACAGCCGCCGCGATCGCGCGTGGCAACGCGGCCGCGTCGGCGAGGAAATACCACGCAATGAATGTTACCACCGCGATCGCCACGACGACCGGCACGAACACGGCGCTCACCTTATCCGCGAGATGTTGTATCGGAGCGCGAGAGCTCTGTGCGTCCCGCATCAATTTCACGATGCGCGCGAGAACGCTGTCCTCGCCTACGCTCGTGGCACGGTAACGGAACGCGCCAGTCGTATTGAGCGTTCCGCCAACGACCGTCTCGCCAATCGCCTTGGCAACCGGAAGCGGCTCGCCAGTCAACATCGACTCATCGACCTCGCTTGTCCCATCGATGATCTTCCCGTCCACGGGGATCCGCTCACCCGGGCGAACTACGACCGTGTCTCCCGACACGACCTGTGACAGCGGCTTGTCTATCCAGGCGGCTGCTTCCTCGACGTGCGCGGTTGGGGGCAGGAGGGTAACAAGTTTCCTCAGCGCCTCAGTGGTCTTGCGACGAGCACGCGCCTCGATCGCTCGCCCCGCCAGCACGAGTCCGATGATAAAGATCACCGCTTCGTAGTAGACATCGGGCGCGATCCCATTTCGCGCGAACAGGCTGGGCGCGACCGTAGCAACGAAGGAATAAACGAAGGCGGCTCCGGTCCCGAGCGCGACGAGCGTATTCATGTCGGCCGAGCGGTGGCGCATTGCTTTCCAGGCACGGCGGTAGATGTCGCGGCCGGCCCAGGCGAGAATCACCGTTGTGATTGAAAGGAGCAGGTAATTCACGACAGCGCTGCCGGCGCCGACCATCGAGAGCAGCATCGCTATGACACCCGCCACTACGCTGACCGCGGCCTTGATGGCGAGCGAGCGAGCTTCACGCGCCTCGGTATCCTGTGCAAAGTCGAGCGCCAGCGAGTCGCCAGTCGACGGAAGCTCCGCATCGTAACCCGTCGCCCGCACGGCATCGATAAGACGTTGCGGGCTCACGCTAGAGGGGTCGTAGCGGACCTCAGCGCTCTTCGTCACGAGATTCACGGACGCGTCGACGACGCCGGGCTCCGCAGACAGCGCACGCTGCACGCGAGCCTGGCAGGCGGCGCAGGTCATTCCCGTTACCGGAAACGAAATCGCGGCATCCCGCTTCGCGGTGCTATCCGTTCTGACTTGAGTAGCCACGTTCGTTCCTCCCACGCAGCTAAATCAATATACCCCCCTCCCCTATGTCAAGTCTGGCGCCGCTGTGGGCTTGCTGACTGTAACTACAACTGAACGGGCGGGAGGCGTCAGCGAAGCAGGCGCGAGGCTCGAGGTTACGACGTCGGGACGCTCCTACTCGTTGTACGGCACAGGCAGTTGGTTGTGCTCCGAATGGCGCCCGTGAAGTCCCGACGTGGTGACCTAACGCCTGGTGCCTACACCGCTGACGCCTCCCGCCCGTTCAGTTGCAGTTCTAGTGCAGTTCATTTCCGTCTCCTGCTACTGAATTACCCGATCGAACCGCAACGGATTAGGTACGTCGAAGCTGAAGTGCCACCACTCCTGGTCATAGTTGACGAAGCCTTCCTTCTCCATCGCCGTCTTCAGCATCTGCCGATTCAGTGCTACCTGACCGGAAGCGTTCGCTGTGTGCGCCGCGGTGGAGAACGTGTCGAACGGAGTACCCATGTCCAGCTCGCGCCCAGTGGCAAGATCGATGAGTGTGCAGTCGATCGCCAATCCCAGATTGTGGCGCGAGCGGCTCGCGATGTAACCGTCTTTGAGCAAGTCTGGGCGATTGACGCGCTGCGTCCAATCAACCATTGCCAGTGTCGCCCGCACCGGACGGTACGCATCGAAGACTTTTATGCCGAGCCCTTGCGGCCGGAGGTCGCGCTGCACGCGAGCGAGCGCGGCCGCGGCTTCACGTCTCAGAAACGCGCGGTTGGCGAGATATCCCGGAAGCGGTGCGCCGGTAAAGTTGTTGGCGGTGGCGTAGCGGAGATCGACCACGATACTCTGATCGAGCGTACGAACATCGGTGAGCAGAGTATCAGCAACGAAGTCGGGCGCGATTTCCGTCTCGACGGTGTTGACAGGCGGAACGACCGTCGCTGGGCGGGTCGCAGCAGGTGCGGCCGCGCATCCGATGAGCGCCCACGCCAAGCTGAGGGCGAGCATCGACCGGGGAAGAGGTTTTAGCATTTCAAAAGAATAACTCCGGCGTTCGGCGCTAGACGAGGCATTCCTGTAGAATCTCCATTCGCGCATATTGCCGCATGGCAAGCACTGACGCGATCAGTCCTTCGTCACTCGCCAGCGCGGCTCCACGCGGCCATCGCTCTGCCGTCTTCGCCAGCTTCCTCGGCTGGACGCTCGACGCGTTCGACTTCTTTCTTGTCGTCTTCGCGCTGACGGCGATCGCGAAGGATTTTCATAAGACCGACGCTCAGCTTGCGCTGACGATCACGGTGACGCTCGCGTTCAGGCCGATCGGCGCTTTCATCTTCGGGCTGATGGCCGACCGTTATGGTCGCAAGCTCCCCTTGATGATCGACCTCGTGTTCTTCTCGATAGTGGAAGTGCTGTCCGGACTGGCTCCCAATTACGCGGCGTTCTTCATCCTGCGCGCTTTATTCGGAATCGGGATGGGCGGTGAATGGGGCGTCGGTGCGTCACTGGCGATGGAAAAAGCGCCGACGCGTCGTCGCGGCGTTTTGTCGGGTCTGCTGCAGGAAGGCTACGCGACCGGGTACCTGCTCGCTGCAGTCTGCTACTTCTTCGTGTTTCCGCGCTGGGGATGGCGTCCGATGTTCTTCATTGGCGGACTGCCGGCGCTGCTTGCGCTCTTTGTACGCTATCGAGTTCAGGAGTCGGAAGTCTGGCAGCGCACCCGCCACAAAGATTGGAGCAGCCTCGGTCGTGGCATCGTATCGCACTGGAAGCTTTTCCTCTACATCACGCTGCTCATGGCCGGAATGAACTTCGTTTCGCACGGAACGCAGGACATGTATCCGACATTCCTCCAGCGGGACTGGGGGTTCTCGCCGCAGAAGCGCGCGGCGCTCACCGCGTTCTCAATGGTCGGAGCGATCATTGGGGGAGTGAGCTTCGGCTACCTGTCCGATAAAATCGGTCGACGGCGCTCGATTGTGCTCGCGCTGGTGCTCGCGATACTCATCATCCCGGTCTGGGCGTTCTCACCCTCACTCACCGGGCTCGTAATCGGGGCGTTCGCCATGCAGTTCATGGTGCAGGGGGCGTGGGGCGTTATCCCAGCCCACATCACCGAGCTTTCGCCCGATTCGGTACGCGGATTCATGCCGGGCTTTGCGTATCAATGCGGGGTGTTGATCGCGAGCTCGGTTGCTTACCTCGAGGCACTTTTCGCGACGCGAATGAGTTACGCCCAGTCGATGGCGATTGTAGCCGTTACCGTGTTCTCCACCGCCGCTGTAATTGCGTGGGCCGGTCGCGAGCAACATGGAGTGGAGTTTGGCCGCGTCGTTGATACCGACTTCGAGCGCGCGCAGCGACTCGCGCGATCAGGATGACTCGATCTCTTTGGCCTTCGCCGCGAGTCCATCGAGCAGGGCACGTACGTGCGCCTCGCGGGTTCGCGGATTCATCATCGTGACGCGAAGGACCGGACGCCCATCGAGAACGGTAGCCGTGATCCAGCCACTCCCTTCTCTGTTGTAGCGTGGACGCAGCTCACGATTGAGATCGTCGATGCGCCGGCGATCTTCTTCGCTTGACCCCTTTGCTTTGCGATTTTTTGCGCGGCCCCCGACACCGAGATAGCGAAAGCAGAGGATGTTCGACTCTGGCTGATGCAGATTCTCGAAATCGTCCCGCTCTTCGATCGCGTCGTGGAGAAGCTGGGCGGTGTTGCAAAGGTGGTCGTACAGCCGTCCCAATCCTTCCGAGCCGAAACGCTGTATGACGAACCACAGCTTGAGAACATCGGCGCGACGCGAGCATTGAAAGCTCCGGATCCCCTGATCGATGATGCGAGTCGACTTGCCTCCGTGAAAGAGATATGGCGCCTGTTGTGCGAAGGCGCGCTCCAGATCACCTTCTTCGCGCGTTAGCACCATTCCGGTGGCCAGCGGCAGCAGCATCATCTTGTGCGGATCCCACGCCAGTGAGCGCGAGTGACGCAGCCCCGAGAGCGCGCGCGGAGGACGCGAAGATAGAAGAGCGCTGGCGCCATGTGCTGCGTCGACGTGCAACCAGATCCCACGTTCGTCACAGATTGATCCGATTGCTTCCAGATCATCGAACGCGCCAGCCGCAGTGGTACCCGCGGTTGCGACAACTGCCATAATGCTCTTGCCTTCTTCGCGCAGGCGATCAAGTGCGCCAACGAGTAGATCGACGTTGATCCGATAGTCACGCGATGGGATGGAGATTCCACGGCGACGGCCGATACCGAGTTGTCCGATTGCTCGCGTGACTGCGTAGTGCGCGTGCTCGCCGTAAACGACCACCGGCGGATCGGCGCCGAGACCTTCCTCCCACGCGTTCGGCAGGACCGAATTTCTGGCCGCGAGCATTGCTGTGAAGTTCGCTTCGGTTCCTCCGGATGTGAGCGTGCCGCCTGCGCCCGCACCGTAACCCGCGAGCGTCGCCAGCCAGCCCACGATCTGATGCTCGATCATCGTAGCGGTCGGAGACATCTCCCACACCGCGAGCGATTGATTGAGCGCGCCAATCACGCTCTCCATCCAGATGCCAACCGGAAGCGGCGCTGATGTCTGGTGGCCCATGTACATCGGGTGGTAATACTTGTTGGCGTCGGCCAGTACCTCGCGTTCGAGGCGGGCGATTATCTCGGCTACCGGACGCCCCTGGCGAGGAAGCTCTTCACTGAATCGTTGCGCCAGCTGTTCCGGAGTGTGCGGCGTCGAGACCTGTCCGGCGCCGGCTCGAGTGTTTTCGAAGTACCGCGCCGTTACTGCCGCGAATTGTTTTCCGACTTCGAGCGAGGTATCTGCTTCGAGCTCGGCGAGAATGTCATCGATCATGCCCGCAAATTTAGTCGCGCTTGCGAGCCGGGCGCGGCTATCCGTCGAGCAAGTCGTTCAGCCTGACGAAATCCGCGAGCTCGCCTCGCGATCCGACGCTCAGTTTGAGAAAGATGTTGGAGAGATGAGTGCTTACCGTCCGCGCCGAGATCTGCAGCGCGCCTCCGATCTCCTTGTTGGATTTCCTGCTCGCGACCATACGAGCGATCTCGATCTCGCGGCCCGTCAGGCCAGCCGCGCCCGTGGTGATTGTCTTTGGGGGCGGTCTCACTCCGCGCTCCCGCATCTCCTCGCGCGTTCCAGTCAATTCTTCCGCGGCTCCCAGGCGGGCGAGCACATCGTGGGCCCTTCGCAGCTCCCGCATGCCTTCTTCGCGTTCGCCTACCTCCATCAGCGCTCCGGCGAGCCGGCGTCTGATCCGGGCAGCCTGTGGTGGGAATGGAATTGCCTCGAGCTGATTCACCGAAGATCTCAGGAGATCGATAGCGCGCCGGGGATTGCCGTCGCGAAACCAGGCCAGCAATCCGTCGCAGGCATCGGCATACGCAAGTCCGAGTCGATGGTGCAGGCGACCCGCATCCCTCCTCATCCTCGCGGAATGCCGGGCGGCACGATCGAAATCTCGCCCGGTCAGTGCTGCTTCACCGACGACCGGTAGCAGCCACTGAAGCGCCCAAACGACATACCCGGTACGGTCTGCGATTGCGAGACCAGCCTCACCAACACGTACGGCCTCTTCGGGATCTCCGCGTGCGAGATGATACGAGGCCAGACCGAGATGCGCAGGCACAATCGACGGAACATCGAGCGGTTGTTCACCCGCCCCCTTGAGTGGGCCCGCCTGTTCACCACCTGCAAGCTTCCACGCAAGATCGAAGTATTCCTTCGCCTTGTCCTCCGAGCCTCGCCACAAATAGATCAGCCCCGCCCACACGTAGAGCCGAGGCAGCAGCGTTCGCTGGTTGAGGCCTTTTGCAAGTGTGATGGTCCTCTCCGCTGTCTCTAGAGCGGCATCCCAATCCCCGATTCCCGACAGGTATTGCACAGTCAGTTCGGCGGACCAGAGGGGAAGAATCGGCGAGCGCATTTGATCGGCGAGCTTGTCGCTCGCGGCGATGTGCTTCACCACGGCCTCGGCGTCGCCCGACACCCCGGCGAGAAGCGCCATTCCCCAATGCGCTGTCCACTCCAGCATTCGCTGTCGCGCTGATTCAGCATGAGCGATCGCTTTGGTCCCATGCTCACGCGCGAGCTCCAGCGGGCCTGTCCAGGCGTACAGGAGGAGCAGCGCCCTGTGCGCGCGCGACGACAGCGAGTCATTTTCGATTCCGCTCGTCGCAGCCAATTCGAGGGCACTCTCCACTTCCGCTTGCGCTTCTTCGAGCCGCCCGAGGTCCTGCAGAACGATTCCCTTCGCGAGGCGGAGCCGCACTGTCGTCGCGGGATCGACGTGCTCGACCTCGGCGAGCCCGGCGTCATAGTGAGAGAGAGCATCGGCGTACTTCCCGCTCCAATAGCAGGCGAGTCCCATCCGATGGTCGATGTCCGCCAGCGCGCCTCTCTCGCCGCGAGCAGCAGCTTCCTTGCGCGCGCGCTCCCACAGAGTCATCGCCGCGTCGTACTCTCCGAGCCGCTGTCGCGTGCGGGCCAGCGTCGTCACGATCTCTTCGCGGGGCGCGTCGATTATGGTCGGGTCCTTATCCAGTTGCTCGAGGGCCGCGGCGAGATAATTGGCTGCCTCGCGGTTGGCGTATTTTTCCAGCGCGCCGCGTCCGGCCGCGTGCAGGTACCTGACGGCCTTCCGGCCAAGCGCCTGCGAATGCGCTCGCGCAAAGTGGAGAGCCAGCTCGTCGGCGTGCGCGGGGGCCGAATCTCCATAAAGACTCTCGAGCGCCTCGGCGATGGTGGCGTGCAGCAGCCGCGCCCTCGCCTGCCCGAGTTCCGAATAAATGACCTGCTGAAGAAGCGGATGCGTAAAATCGTAATGGATCGCGTCAACGCTTCCCGTCTCGCCCAGAATGCGCTGAGCGAGCAGCTCGTCGAGCGCGCTGATGATCTCCTTCTCGGACAGACCCGAAACGGTAGCCAGCGTATCATGCGGAGCGCGGGTGCCAATCACAGCGGCGAGATTCGCGAGCGTCCGCGCATTCGGTGAGAGCCGGTCGACGCGCGCCTTTATGACATCGCGGATGGTCGGCGGAAGCTCGAGGGTCTCCATCTCCCAGCCCGTCCAGCGTCCGTCCTTTTGCGACAGCGCGCCAGATTCAACCAGAGACTTGAGCGTTTCTTCGACAAAGAACGGATTGCCGCGAGTCCAGTCGTAGAGCATTGCCGAGAAATGCCGTGTGGCATTCTTGTCCACGCCGAACATCTGCCCGACTATCTCATCGACTTCCGCGGCGCCCAGCGGAGCGAGTTTCTGAACGACGAGAGCGCCGAGCCGCAGCAACGACTGTTCGGTGCTGCGCAGCACGGGATTCGAGTCGCGCTCGGATTCATTGTAGGTGCCAAGCAGAATAACTTGCTGCCCCTCTATCTGTCGGGCGACGAAATGCAGGAGCTCGATCGAAGAGGCGTCGGCCCATTGCAGATTCTCGAGGACGACGAAGAGAGGCTGCTTGGCTGAAAGACGCCAGAGGAACTGGGTAAAGTTCCACAGCAAACGCGCCTTGATCTCCGACGGATCGGCACCGGCAGCTGTTCGATCGCGCTCCGCAGTTGTTCCGAGATTGGGGAACAGCTGCCCGAAATCCGCGGCGCCGCCTCGCGTCAACACCGTCAAGGTTGAGGCATCCAGCTTTCGGACGAGCGGCAGCAAAGCATCCGAGAACAGGGCGTACGGTACGCCGGTCTCGACCGGATAGGCGCGACCGACGGCAACGTTCCATCCGCGCTTGGCCGCACGCTCGGCGGCGGCGGCGGCAAGACGCGTCTTGCCGATTCCGCCCTCCCCCACAATGAAGACAGAACGGCCGGCACCCTTTGCCGCTTCGTCGGTTGTTTTTGACAGGAGAGCGAGCTCCGCGCTCCGCCCGACGAGCGGCGCCTCATCAGGCCTTCGCATTGAAGGCTAATGTACGAACGCCATTTTTTTCGAGCCAGCCCTTTGTTTTGGTGGACAGATCGTGCGGAGCGCGCGCAGCTGGTTCATTCATTGCGACTTC
>DASWCI010000205.1:0-2534 GCA_036390195.1 Gemmatimonadaceae bacterium | reverse complement strand
TGCTTTGGATTTTCCCACGGCGCTGCTGAAAACCATGTCGGGTTGAACAGAGTGAAATCGGCCGAGTACCAGAAGCCAGACCAGTCGGCGATGGAGCGCTGCGAGACGGCAGCGGCGAAGCGATTCGTGTGCGTGACGATCCAGTTGGTGAGCACTCCTCCGCCACTTCCTCCGGTCACTCCCATCCGGGTCGAATCGACATACCCACGCTTGAGAACTTCATCGATGCCGGCCATCAGATCTTTGTAGTCCTCGCCCGGATAGTGGAACTGAATGATGTTGCCGAACTCCTCGCCGTAGGATGTGCTGCCGCGCGGATTGGTGTAGAGCACGACGTAACCCTTGGCCGCCATCCAGTCGAATTCGTGCGTGAACGTGTAGCCGTACGCTGCGTTCGGCCCGCCATGGATCTCTAGAATGAGTGGATACTTTTTCGACGCGTTGAAATGCGGTGGCTTGAGGATCCAGCCCTGAATCCGCTTGCCGTCGAAGCTGTTATACCAGATTTCTTCCGGCGCGCTGAGGTCGAGCGTGCTGAAAAGTCCTTCGTTGACACGAGTAATCTGGCGCGGCGCGGTGCGAGCGCCGCTGGCATCAGCTACGAAGAGATCGCCGATGTTGGTCGGAGTCGAGATGAGTGCGACAATTTTCGAGCCGTCGGGAGTGGCGGCGTAAGCAACCACATCGTGGTCGCCGGTCGTTACAGAGTCGACTTTTCCGTCAGCGGTTGAGAAGCGCTTGAGATTCGCGCGACCATTCTCCGTCGTTACGACGACAACATTGCGACCATCGCGGCTCCAGATAACTCCACCGCCCGCGCCGGCGCGTGGCGGATGCTGATCGGCGGTGAGGCCGCCCTCGATGTCGAAGTCGTAGCCCCTGGTGAGATTGACCGGATGTGAGCCCGGCGCCGCATCAACGATGAACAGGTCCGCCTGATTGTAGAAGCGGAGAGGTTTGTCGTTTGGATATCCTGTGAACGCGATCCGCTTGCCATCTGGCGAGAGAGCTATCGAGCCGATTTGCCCGTCGATGCTCGCGATTTTCACGATCGCGCCGGCGTTTGCGGGGACGGAGTAGAGCTCCGCGCCCGTGGTCTCGTAATAGGGCTCGGGGTGCCGGTTGGATGTGAAATAGAGGCGCGATCCGTCTGGCGACCATATGGGCTCGTCTTCGTCGAACTCGCCGGAAGTGATTTGCTTCACCGTCGGAAGTCCGCCCGACGCAGTGAACGATGCCGGCGCCGTCCAGATGTGAGAGTGCGCAGTCACGTCCGTGTACCCACCACCATTCCAGCGATACTGTGCACGGGTGATCACGCGAACATCGCTGACGTGTTTCTTCTGCGTTGTGTCCGCGGATTTCTTGGCCGAATCAGCTTTCGCCTGCGAAGTCGTGTCGGGTGTAGAGTTGAACGCGATAGTGCGTCCATCAGGAGACCAGACCGGAGTGCCGGCTCCTTTCGGAACATCGGTGAGCGCACGGGCTTCGCCGCCCTCCATCGAAATCAGATAGATCTGCGACGGCTTCGATTTCCCATCCACTGGGTCGGGCGTCCGGACGAAAGCGATCTCCCGCCCGCTGGGCGACCAGCGCGGCGCTCTGTCATTGTGACCCGATGTAAGTGGACGCGGCGGCGCGCTTCCATCCGACGGCACGACGAAGATCTGCGTCTCGTATCGATCTTTGTCTTCGTTCACGTTCACCCGGACGAACGCGACCTGCGACCCGTTCGGAGATATCTGCGGGTCGGCGGCCCAGACGAACTTGAACAGGTCGGTTTCGGTAATCGGTCGGCGCGCCTGCGCTGCGCCATTGCGCGGGGTCGCCGCAATGAAGATGAGGATGAGGGGGAGCGCGAGTGAATAACGACGCAGACGAATCATTCGGATAATCCTCTTCTCAAAGAATTCTGACGCTTCAATCATGGGCCCGGTTCTGGGGTTCCCGCCCCGCACGGGAATTTGCCACGAAAACTGTGTTCTTGACGCAGCTTCAGGTTCATCCTATGCTCGATTGGTCCAGTCACAGTCTCAACGGGGGGAAGGTACAATGTCGGTTTACATGGTGGAGCGCGAGCTGCCGGGCATCTCGATGGGCGAGCTCGCGGATGCGCAGAAGGCCGCGATCGATACGAGCAAGCAGTTCACGAAACTGGGCAAGCCGGTGGAGTACATCCGTAGCATGTTCGTTCCCGGCGAGGACAAATGCATGTGCCTGTTCGAGGCTGAGAACGCGGACACGGTCAAGCAAGTGAACGACACGGCAAAGATTCCATACACGCGAGTCGTGGAGGCGATGGACCTCACACCTTAGCGTTTCGACATAGGCTCGCCAGCTGCCCACCCGGCGAGCCTCCAGGTTTGGGTGTTCCCCGCTCTACATCGTTACCGGCGCCGCGTTATTGATCTCGGCGATCAAAACCCATTTGCCGTTCACCCGCTGCCACACGTTCATGTAGTTACCGGTGGTCTTGATCGGCTTGCCCCCTGGACCATCCGACGTGCTGCTGTAGCTGCCGTAGTCGGACGCCA
>DASWCI010000204.1:0-2074 GCA_036390195.1 Gemmatimonadaceae bacterium | reverse complement strand
CTGAAAAACAAAGTTCCGTTCCGCGACAAAGTCATGTGGCTGGCGGCGCCGTTCAGCAGTGCTCCAACCGAATTGGCGAAGACTGAATTTCGCTTCAGCGGCGTGTCATTCACCGAAAAAGGCATCGCGCTTTTGAGCGAGGCTGATCGCGCGACGCGACGCACGCGCACCTGGATTCTTGAAGCGAGCGCGGCGCCGCGCAAGCTGTGGGATCGAAAGCAAGAGAGTCGCTACGACGATCCGGGCACTCCGGTCGTGCGTCGTGACAACGGCACGGGCGGGGGATTCGGCGGTGGTGGCGGTGGTGGTTTTGGAGGCGGCGGTGGCAGAGCGCCGGTCATCCAAACTGGCGACTCTATCTATCTCAGCGGCCTGGGAGCATCGCCCGACGGCGATCGTCCATTTCTCGATCGCTTGAACCTGAAGACGCTCGTTAGTGATCGTCTCTTCCGCTGTGATACGAAATCATACGAAACTGTGGTCGCTCCGCTTACCGATGATGCGAAGACGATTCTCACGCGTTACGAGACGCCGACTGATCCGCCAAACTATTATGTGCGTGATCTCGCCGGCAATTCGAAACGTGCGCTGACGGCGTTTAAGGATCCGCAACCGCAGCTTCGGAGTATCGAGCACCAGTTCGTGACGTATCAGCGTAAGGACGGCGTGAAGCTTTCGGCCACCCTTTACCTGCCTCCGGGTTACAAGAAAGGCGAGCGGCTGCCCGTGATCATGTGGGCCTACCCGCGAGAGTTTGGCGACCCAGACTCGGCGAGCCAGGTCACCGGATCACCGAACCGGTTCACCACCATCAGCGGGTATTCGCATCTGTTTCTGCTGTTGTCGGGTTACGCGATTTTTGACAACCCGACGATGCCGATCGTCGGGCCGGGAGAGACGGCTAACGACCACTACGTCGAGCAGCTCGTGTCGAGCGCGGAAGCAGCCATCGACAAGGTCGTGGACATGGGTGTTGGCGATCGCGATCGCATCGGCGTCGGCGGCCACAGCTATGGTGCGTTCATGACTGCGAATCTGTTGGCGCACTCGCGTCTGTTCCGCGCCGGCTTTGCGGAGAGCGGCGCCTACAATCGTTCGCTGACGCCGTTCGGCTTCCAGAGCGAACGGCGCACGTTCTGGGAAGTACCCGATCTCTATTCGAAGATGTCGCCGTTCTGGTACGCGAACCAGGTGAAGGATCCGATCCTGCTGATGCACGGCGAGGCAGACGACAACTCGGGCACGTTCCCGATCCAGTCGGAGCGCTTCTACATGGCGCTGAAAGGCCACGGCGCAACTGTTCGTTATGTCACGCTTCCATATGAAGCGCACGGGTACGCCGCGCGCGAGACTTTGCTGCACGTGCTTGCGGAACGGATCAACTGGTTCGACAAATACGTGAAGAATGCCGGACCGAGAAGTAACGACACGACGGCAACAAAGTGAGGTCGGGGCAGCAGCCCGACCGTGAGGAAGGGCGTTACAGATCCCCCGAGCGGTAGCGAGGGATGCCAGCATTCAACCCGTGCGTGAAAGGATTCTCTGTTTCGCCTACCCTCACAGGTTGAGCGTTGGGATCCGGTCGCGACGGCTCCCGGTTTTGTAACATCTGTCGCCCGTTTCACGGGCTCTGACGGTTTTGGTTGGCGCAATCACCCAGCACTCAAGTGCTGGGCTATTTCCGACCGTCCGCTGCGCGGACTTAAGTTAACGAAAAGTTTCGTGAATCATTGACGCCTCACCCTTCCAGCCTACTGCACTTGGTCAGCTCGGACTGACCGTAGAAGATTCCATTTAAGAGGAACTTGACCGGACGGCAGTTTCGAGCGGCGCTTACTTTTTTCAGCCTCAATCTGCAGTGCGATACTTCCCTGGTGCGACTTTGCCGCCGACACCAGGCCATTGGTTCGCATTTAAGCGTCTGGTTGTTACGTGATGTACTTGCCATAAATCTCCCGGTTGTGGTGTTTGTCTTGATAGAGACAAATGGCCCGACGGTTGTGAGCTAAGGGCAGCTGAAGACACTTTCGTGTGGCCCATTGCAGGGCTGTCGGAATGTTGCGGAGGCACTTTG
>DASWCI010000203.1:0-4970 GCA_036390195.1 Gemmatimonadaceae bacterium | reverse complement strand
CCGAGGCTGCCCGGCGACTCGCGGAAGACGTGCGCAAAATGGGGCACCTGACCACGGGATTCCTTGGCACTCCCGCCCTGACGCGCATGCTGAGTGAGAATGGATATCTCGACGACGCGTACAAGCTGCTGCTCAACGAGGGTTATCCGTCGTGGCTCTACGAGGTGAAGCACGGAGCGACGACGGTGTGGGAGCGCTGGGACGGTCAGAAACCCGACAGCACTTTCCAGGAGCCGTCGATGAACTCATTCAACCACTACGCGTACGGCGCGATCGGTGACTGGATGTACCGCGTCGTGGCTGGGTTGAACGGTGATCCCGCGCAGCCAGGGTATAAGCACATCATTATGCGGCCACAGCCCGGCGGCGGATTCACGTATGCGACGGCCACGCTGCTGACTCCCTACGGTGAGGCGGCATCGGGATGGAAGATCGACGGGGATCGCCTGCGGGTGACGTCGCGCATTCCCGCCAACACCCGCGCGATGGTACTTCTTCCTGACGCGCGGCTCGAGCGGGTGCGGGAGAATGGGTCGGCGCTCGCGTCAACGCTCGGCGTCACAAAAGCCATCCAGTCGGGTGACACTGTGGTGGTGGAGGTTGGGTCGGGCAATTACGATTTCGTGTACGATGCGCCGGCGCTTGCTGCGCGACTCAGAGCTGGAGCAAAGCGATGACGGACAAGACACCAGGAGGTTCAATGTCTCAGGTCGACCGCGTTATTCCTCTCCTCGTTTATGAGGATATCCCCGCCGCATACGACTTTCTCGTGAGGGCGTTCGGGTTTGAACCGGGAGGAGTTTACAACAACGACGAAGACAAGCCGGTGCACGCGGAAGTTCGCGCTGGAACGACCGCGATATGGCTGCATCGCGTCGCCGCCGAGCACGAGGTGGACTCTCCTCGTCAGGCAGGCATGACGAGCTCAGGCCTCGTGGTACACGTAGATGATGTCGACGAGCATTTCAAGCGAGCGCTCGCGGCCGGAGCGCGTGTCGACGGCGAACCGGTTGATCAACCATACGGACAGCGCGAATACGGCGCGCGCGATCCCGAAGGTCATCGCTGGTGGTTCGCAACTCCTTTAGCGCAACCTCAGGTTTCCTGACGGATTCCTCATGCCCTCCAAAAACGGCAAGGTCTGCTATATCGAGATCCCAACCAGCGACATCCGCCGCTCCTCAACATTTTACTCGACGGTGTTTGGTTGGCAGCTGCGACAGCGCGGCGATGGCTCGATTGCATTCGATGACACCACCGGGGAGGTGAGCGGTACCTGGGTCCTGGGTCGGCCAGCGTCTTCTAACCCGGGCTTGCTCCTCTACATCATGGTAGACAGCGTGGCAGTCACGGTGGATGCAGTCGTCGCGAATGGCGGCGAGATTGTGCAAGCGATCGGTGGGGATGCGCCGGAGATTACGGCCCGCTTCCGTGATCCCGGAGGGAATGTGATTGGGCTTTATCAGGAACCGGGGCACTAGCCGAGCCAGTCGACTCCAGCAATGCTACTTATTCGACGGACAACGAGAATTCTGCGATGAGACGGTCGCCCAAAGAGCGTTTGATCTATTTGTTCTCAATTCTCTTTGCGATTGCACCCTTCGCCGTCGGCCTGATTCGTGTCTTCCGCACCGGCAACGACTTTCGCTATCTGTGGATTGCGTTCGCAACATTCTTTGCGACGATCGCGGTCCTGGCGATCGGGAAGGCACGGAGCGGAGAGGCGAATGCCGTAAGGCTATCGGCCGCGGTTTTGATTATCGATACGCTAATTGCGGCAGCAACCGCGTTCCTGCTCGGGGCGAGAGCAGCTCCGGGTGTCTGGCTCGTTGCGCTTGCCTTCGGCCTCTCGTGGGCGGCAAGCTGTGCGCTCTACATACTCTCGCGCCCGCGAACGATCTGAGTCGAGTTTCCGCCACGCAACCGGCTCAATGCTGCTGTGCGAGCTTCTGCAGCTCTTTCCAGGTGACGAGAATGACGTGGTTGTCCTGCAGCGCCTTCCTGAACTCTGCACTCCTCACGACGTCGTAGTCGCGCTGGCGCCACACCGAGCCGTATGGCTCATGATTCACAGTCACCGCTTGCAGCTCCGCATCGTCGTGCCCGAGATGGACGATGATCTCCGTGAGACCCGGCTTGAGGTTTGAGATCGCGTTCAGATAGAACTCCTTCCAGTGGTCGCGCGGGACGTCGGGGCCAGCGACGATAACCGCATCGAGCGGGATGTCATTCGGCGCAAGCGGCATGGCACCAGTGCCGAACGGATTCATTCTGAGAGCGAGAAACGGCAGGTGATATTCGTGCGCCACCTTGACGTACGTCGCGAGGAGCGCGGGTGTCGTGAAGAGAGAGCCCATATGGCTGTCGACATGGGTGGGATGAATCCCCAGAGCCAGAGCCCTCTCGATCTGGGCGCGAAGCTCAAGCTCGACCTCCGTCTGCTTCGCCTTCTGCGCAACTGGTGCGTCCTCGTTCGGGAACGTTCCGGCGGAGTCGAGTAAACTCGGAACCTTGTCCTTCGACTCAACGCTGCCCCAGCGGTACGTCTCCCATTCGCTCGTGAGCGTAAGATGCAATCCCAGATCTGCATTGGGATGCGCCCTGGCATATCCAGCAACTTCAGTGACCCAGGGCGTCGGCATCATAATGCTCGCCGACGAGACGGTGCCTTTGTCGAGCGCGTCGAAGCTCGCCGCGTCGATCGAGTGCGCGGCGCCAAGATCGTCCGCATGCAGAATCAGCAGCTTCGCCTCGGCGGGATACCCGAGTCGCTCGGCGATGGTCCGATTCTGCGCGGGAAGATTCGATGCAACGACGAGGAAGAAAACCGCAGGTCGGAGCAGCGGGTGCATGGGAAGCCTCTGGATCGTGGAATGGGCAGGGATCGGATGATGCAATGCTATCCGAGTCCACATGGTTTGGAAAGAATCCTGGCCGACTGTAAAGCCTTGGCATCTCGCGATTCGCGCCCGAGCGCGTAGAATTGTGCTCGAAACGAAAGACGAGATCGTTAATGAAGCGACTGCCGAGCAGAACAATGATCATCGCGCTGAGTTTCGCCGTGTTCGGCACGGCCCTTGGCGCTCAGACTGTCGGCATCTTTGACTCGCAAACGGACATCGGCCGCGTGCGACGCGCCGGATCCGCGTCGTACGAGCCGAAGCGGCAACAATATCTGATTGCGGGCTCGGGTCAGAACATGTGGAACGATCGCGACGACTTTCATTTCGTGTGGAAGCGAATGCAGGGCAACTTCATTCTCTCCACACGCGTGCGCTTCGTTGGCAAGGGAGTCGAGGCGCACCGTAAGATCGGCTGGACCATTCGCCCCTCGCTCGAGAGCAACAGCGCGCATGTAACCGCGGCGCTGCACGGCGACGGACTGGCGTCGCTCCAGTTTCGTCGAACCACAGGCGGGATCACTGAGGAAGCCAAATCGCGTGACAGTCTCCCCAATGCCGATGCAGTGATTCACCTCGAGCGGCGCGACGGCGTCTACTTCATGTCGGTGGCGCGATTTGGCGACACGCTCGTCACACAGCAGCTCGCCGATGTATCGCTCCCTGACACTGTGTACGTCGGCCTGTTCGTCTGCGCGCACAACGACACCGTTGTCGAGCGGGCCGCATTCAGCAACGTGCGCGTCACGATTCCGGCCAAGCGCGATTTCGTACCGTATCGCGATTACATCGGCAGCAATCTGGAGATACTCGACGTTGCGAGCGGAAATGCGACAATCGTGCATCAATATCGCGGATCATTTCAGGCGCCCAACTGGACTCGCGACGGCAAGGCGCTGATTTATGCGCAGGAGGGCCGTCTCTACCGCTTCGATCTCTCCTCACGCTCAGCGAAGGCGATCAACACCGGATTCGCGACGCGCAACAACAACGATCACGTCCTTTCCTTCGACGGTCGGATGTTGGGAATCAGTAATCACGCGCCCGAAGACAGCGGCGCGTCCATCGTCTATGTAGTGCCGGCGACGGGCGGTACGCCGCGGCGTGTGACGGCCAAAGGACCTTCGTACTTGCACGGCTGGTCACCGGACGGTCGCTTGCTGGTGTACGTCGGCCAGCGAAGCAACGAGTTCGACGTTTACAAGATTCCCGTCACCGGTGGCAACGAGATTCGCCTCACTTCGGCGCCGGGATTGGACGACGGGCCCGAGTACACACCCGACGGCAAATACATCTACTTCAACTCGGCCCGCACCGGACGGATGCAGATCTGGCGCATGCGACCGGATGGAAGCGGTCAGGAGCAAATTACGAACGACGGATTCAACAACTGGTTCCCACACATCTCACCGGACGGGAAGTGGATCGTCTACATCTCATTTCCAGCGGAGGTCGCTGCGGACGATCATCCGTTCTACAAGCACGTGCTTCTCCGATTGATGCCCATCGGCGGCGGGCCGTCGCGTGTGATCGCCTATGTTTATGGCGGGCAGGGAACGATCAACGTCCCATCCTGGTCGCCAGACGGGAAGCGCCTCGCGTTCGTGAGCAATTCCGTGTTGCCGTGAGGAGGGGAGGAGTGAGATGCATGGGATGATCGTCCGATGTCGTCGTTTGGTACTGATCAATTGTCTTTCAGTGATCGCGCTTGTTCAGGTCGCAAAATCGCAACAGCCTACAAATCCGCCGCCTGACGAACGCTTCAAAGCCGATATACTCGTCATCGCACCGCATCCCGACGACGAGTCAACCATCGCTGGCTACCTGGCCAAAGCTGTGCTCGACGAGCACCGGCGCGTCGCGGTCGTACTAACCACCCGAGGCGATGCAGGCCAGAACCTCGTCGGCTACGAGCAAGCACGTTCATTGGCCGAAATACGCGAGATCGAGACGCGACAGGCGTTGGCCTCGATCGGGATTACCAACGTTTTCTTCCTCCGTGCGCCGGACACGTTCGGGCAGGACTTCCCCGACGTACTCCGCTCGCTCGAGACATCGAACCACGGCAGC
>DASWCI010000202.1:0-4154 GCA_036390195.1 Gemmatimonadaceae bacterium | reverse complement strand
TCCCAGGTGATTCCGCTTTGGGCAAAAGTGATCGGATTGACGAGCGGACGAGGCTCATCTTCCCATGTCTTCGACGCCGTGGAAGTCGAGAACTGATTCCAGTCGTCCAGAACGAGCACGTTACTGGGAACAAATCCCTCGCTGCTTGGCCGAGTGAGAGCGAGGTAAATCTTTGGGGCAGGTGGAGTGCCGCCTTTCAGGTACGCGGCCAGCCACGGCTTGATCAGACTCAGGACGTAGTCGACTTCTGCCGGTTTGTTTCTCGCCCGAGGATGCCCGATGTCGCCGAAGTACGACGTTATTGGATAGCCCGGCTCAACCTGGTTGAGCGCCAGCAACATCCGCTTCGCCTCCGGCAGCGGGAACAAGTCATCGGTGAATCCCTGCACCTGAAAGATGGGAATTCGATTGTGCACGGCGTTGTTCCAGAATTCCTGCTGCCAGTAGATCGATCGATAGCCAGCGATGCCATCCCTGATCTGCAGCCAGAGCGGATCGGATGCATTCGGCTCAGTGACGTTGATCCATGCGTGCCAAGCCGCGAAGTAGTCGGGATAGTTCGGATAGGGACGGGCGGCGTCATCGCGAATTCCCGAGGCATACAGTCCGTTCACGAAACTCAACTTCAACCCGCCAAAGCCGTCGATCGACGCGTTGGTTCTCCCGTTAGGAAGCAGCGAATAGAACAAGTCGGTCCACGGCGCTATCGGGGCAACCGCAACAATGTGGACTATCGTGTGAGACGGTGTCTCGAAAGTTGGCTGCAGCAACGCGAGCCAGGAGTGTCCGCCGCCGTAAGAGGCGCCCGTAACCGCGACCTTGGCAGGATCGAGATTGCAGTTCGCATCGTCCATGACGTGGCCGATCATGCTTCGGAGATCGGCGATCTCCAGGTTAACGTCGGCGAGATTCACTTGTCCCCACGATTCGCCGAACCCGCGCGTGGAATAACGGAGCACGGCGTAACTTTCAGCGAGGAGCTCACTCGCAATGTCACCCGAGCTCGTTTTGCTTCCGGCATAACCATGGATCAGGGCCACGAGTGGAAATGGTCCTGTCCCACCTGGGATTTGAAGTCTCGCATCCAGTGATGTGTTGTCCACCGCCGAGACCAGAAAGCCATCGTACGTTGCGCCCGTAGTTGTTCCAGGTTGACACATCAAAAGCGGTGCAGGTGTGCCCGCAAACGCCCCGCTGTACCGATAAGTGTCGCCGCCGAACGGATACTCGGACGGAGGGCCCTCGTCAGAGGCGGCGGCCGCTGCCACGTGAGGCGCTCGCGGTCTTGGTCCGAGTTGGTCGGATTGGCAGCCAACAAGAAGCGAGAACAGGCTGATAAGACCGAGGCGCTCCATGAGGGACTCGCGGTTGGTTTGTTCCAACCTGCACTGCAAACTCCGTCCCTTTGAGATCAGCTGTTTCCCAGTGGTCGGTTAGTCGCTCGTCGCCCGCTGGGCGCGGAAGAAGTTTTCAACGAGGCCCGCGCACTCATCGGCCAGCACTCCCGCGCGAACCTCGGGGCGGTGATTCAGCCGCGGATGTCGGAGCAAATCGCCGACCGAACCCGCCATCCCCGCTTTTTCGTCCCACGCTCCGAATACCACGCGCCTGATGCGCGAGAGCACGATCGCTCCGGCGCACATCGCGCACGGCTCGATCGTGACGTACAGGGTGCAGTCGTCAAGCCTCCACCGATCCAGCTTTGACGATGCTTCGCGGATGGCGAGCAGCTCGGCGTGAGCGGTTGGGTCCTGATCGCGTACAGTTCGATTCGTTGCCGCGGCGATTATCGTTCCGTCGCGTACGATCACAGCACCGATTGGAACTTCGTTTCGCTTTGCGGCATCACGCGCGAGATCGATCGCGTTGCGGATGTACTGTTCGTCCGTCGCTAGCGCGCTTGCTTCCGTGCCGACGATTACCCGGTCGGTCTGGCTATCTGCCTGCAAGCGCTGGCTCATTTGCCTTCCGGAAAGTGAGCTCACCCTTGGGATCGCGATCGACAACGATATGATCGCCTTCGTTGAACCGCCCCTCGAGCACCGCGAGTGCGAGCGGGTTCTGCAGCAGCCGCTGAATTGCGCGCTTGAGTGGTCTCGCGCCGAATGCAGGATCGTAGCCCTCGGTCGCGAGCACTTCGCGGGCTGCGGGAGTTAACTCGAAGGTAAGCTTTCGGTCCGCCAACAGCTTCTCGAGTCTCCCGAGCTGCAGATCGATGATATGCTCGATCTCGCCCTTGCCGAGCGCGCGGAAGATGATGATGTCATCGACGCGGTTGAGGAACTCGGGGCGGAAATGCTGGCGGAGAGCGTTGGTAACCTGAGCCTCGATCACTGCACGATCTTCACCTGTGTGCTCGAGGATGTATGTGCTCCCGATGTTCGAAGTCATGATGATGACGGTGTTACGGAAGTCGACGGTGCGACCCTGTGAATCGGTGAGTCGGCCATCATCGAGGATCTGAAGCAGGATGTTGAAGACGTCGGGGTGCGCCTTTTCGATTTCGTCAAACAGCACAACGGAATAGGGACGCCGACGAATTGCTTCCGTGAGCTGTCCGCCTTCCTCGAATCCGACGTAGCCTGGGGGTGCGCCGATCAAGCGGGCAACAGCGTGCTTCTCCATGTACTCCGACATGTCGATGCGAACCATCGCCTGCTCGTTATCGAACAGAAATTCAGCCAACGCCCGTGCAGTTTCGGTTTTACCGACGCCAGTGGGGCCGAGGAAGATGAATGAGCCGATTGGCCGGTTGGGATCCTGAAGTCCAGCCCGGGAGCGGCGGACTGCGTTGGCAACCGCTCTCACGGCTTCGTCCTGCCCGATCACTCGTCTCGCGAGCTCTGTCTCCAGTTTCGTTAGACGCTCGCGCTCGCCCTCCATCATCTTCGCGACGGGAATTCCAGTCCATCGGGAAACGATTTCCGCGACATCCTCAGCGGTGACTTCTTCCTTGAGAAAACGCGCGCCACCGCCCTGCTTGCTCGCCAGCTTCTGCTCCGCTTCGCGCATTTGCTGCTCGAGCTGCGGAATCTGCCCGTAGGTAATTTCTGCCGCCTTTTGGAGATCGCCGGCTCGCGTCGCACGCTCGGCATCAGTGCGTGCCTGTTCGATCTGCTGCTTGATCTTCCCGACCGCGCCGAGGGTTTCTTTCTCCTGCTGCCATTGTGCCTTCATCCCGGCTGATTTCTCACGCAGCTCCGCCAGGTCCTTTTCCAGAGCCTTCAGTCGCTCGCGAGACGCTTTGTCCTTTTCCTTTTGCAGAGCCTGCCGCTCTATCTCCAGCTGCGTGATGCGCCGCTCGACTTCGTCAATTTCCTGCGGCATGGAGTCGATCTCGATGCGCAACCGGGATGCCGCTTCGTCGATGAGGTCGATGGCCTTGTCAGGCAGGAAGCGATCGCCGATGTACCGATTGGAGAGTGTCGCGGCGGCGACGATCGCGCCATCGGTAATACGAACACCATGATGCGACTCGTACCGCTCTTTGAGGCCGCGCAGAATTGCAATCGTGCTCTCGACTGAAGGCTCGCCTACATACACAGGCTGAAAGCGCCGTTCTAGCGCCGCGTCCTTTTCGAGGTTCTTCCGATACTCGTCGAGAGTCGTGGCGCCGACTACGCGAAGCTCGCCGCGAGCCAGCATTGGCTTGAGCATGTTTCCGGCATCCATCGACCCCTCGGCTTTGCCGGCGCCGACAATAGTGTGCAATTCATCGATGAACACGATGAATCGACCCTCCCCTTCGGTGATTTCTTTGAGTACGGCCTTGAGCCGCTCCTCAAACTCACCACGGAATTTTGCGCCCGCGATCAGAGCGCCCAGATCGAGCGCGACCAGCCTCTTGTTCTTGAGACTTTCTGGAACGTCGCCGTTGGTGATGCGCTGAGCGAGCCCCTCCGCGATTGCCGTTTTGCCGACGCCGGGCTCACCAATCAGAACAGGGTTGTTCTTGGTGCGGCGTGAGAGCACCTGAATTACGCGGCGGATTTCTTCGTCGCGCCCGATGACGGGATCGAGCTTTCCTTTGCGCGCGGCATCGGTGAGGTCGCGCGTGTACCGCTGCAGCGCCTGATACTGGTTCTCGGGCGTCTGGTCCGTGACCCGGTGCGAGCCGCGTACCGATTGTAGCGCTTCCAGCAGCGCGTCGTGTG
>DASWCI010000201.1:0-4415 GCA_036390195.1 Gemmatimonadaceae bacterium | reverse complement strand
CTCGACCGAATGGCGAGGATCCAGGCTGAGAATATGGCGCGCTTCCAGAAAATGGCGCACACGATTCCCGGCGCGCAGCTTCCCACCTTGGGCGATCGCGCCCGCTATGTCGGCTATCCATACGGCCGGCTGGCTGAGAACGTGGCGCTGGGCTATCCAAACGCGGAGACCGTCGTCGAGGGTTGGATGAGCTCGCCGGGTCACCGTCGAAATATTCTCGACGGAAGCGTCGTCGAAACGGGAATCGGGGTGGCGCGGTCTGCTGCAGGCGGTCTTTATTACTGTCAGGTTTTCGGCCGACGGCTGAGCTCTCTTTAGACCAGCCCACGGGCAGACAACACCTGTTTCTGAGGCCATTTCCCACAGACTAACCCCTTGTCCGGCAGGGGGTTACAGAAGCGCCGCTGATGAGGTCGTAAAATGTGACCTCATGGTCATGAAAACAGTCCTCTTGGCATGAGCCGACTAACGTTCGCGACCGCCCTCCTGCTCGCAGTACCCACCTCTTCCTTTGCGCAGCAGGCGCTCAACGCCTCCAACGACACCGGTCCTCTTTCGGACGCCATTTTCGAGACGAAGGACGCGGCGGTAGTTACGGCTGGACTCGCCCCTCTCTCAAGGTCCGCGCTCGGCAAGGCTGAACGCGAAGTGCGAATCTGGTATTCGGGGTTTGGAAACCCACAGTACCTCGTGATCATCAAGCAGAACGGGGCCAGCGTGACCGGTAGACTGATCCTCTGGTGGGACCAGTACTACGAGACCACTCCAGCATCAGCCGATGTGCGCGTCGACAACTTCGTGCGCAAGGGCTACGACTGCGGTCCGATCTCGAAGCGCGACTCGCACTTCGGAGAAGACCGTTGGGTCAGCTCCGTCTGCGAGGCGAAGCTGAAAGGCGCGCCCGACTGGAAGGCTTTTCTCTCCGAAGTAGAGGCGCACGCCCTTCCTCAAAGCAGCGCCGCTGCGTCAAACGATCAGTCTGGCGGGGGCAGCGAGAATTGGGGTATCACCGTCGAGCGCAGGTCCGGCGCGAGCTACGGCGTCTCTCACTACCGCACTGCTCTGACTTTCGGTGCGCCGGAGCCAGGACGCGGACCGAAGCTGCAGGACATGGTCAACGCGCTTGCCTCAACGGCGAAGCGCGAGCCAGCGGTCGCGCAACACTAACCCGCCAGCCGCCCCCGCGGCCGGCCCTCTACAATCCGGCTTTAGTGTGCTGCACTAATCGCGCAGCTGCGGCAGTCGTTCGTACAATCTGAGCGACTGCGGATTCGCGAGCGCTTCAGTGTTCTTGACCGGTCGCCCGTGAATCACCTCGCGCACCGCAAGCTCGCTGATCTTGCCGCTAATGGTGCGCGGGATATCCTCGACCTGAATTATTTTCTTCGGCACGTGCAGTGGCGTCGTGTTCTCGCGCAACTGCGTTGTAATTCGCTCGCACAACGTCTCGTCGAGCGTCAATCCGGCCTGAAGCTTTACGAACAGCACGATGCGCACATCACCGGACGATCCGCCATCAATTTCCTGACCGACTGCTACGCTCTCGAGCACCTCCGGTAGCTGCTCGACCTGCCTGTAGATCTCGGCTGTTCCAATTCGTACGCCGCCGGGATTTAGCGTGGCGTCGCTGCGCCCGTAAATGATGTAGCCGCGATGGCGGCTAATCTCCGCCCAGTCGCCATGGCGCCATATGCCGGGGAAATACTCGAAGTACGCGGCGCGGTACTTGGAGCCATCCTCGTCTTCCCAGAATGCGACGGGCATACTTGGAAACGGTCGAGTGCAAACCAGCTCGCCCGGAATGAGCCTCACAGGTCGTCCTCGATCGTCGAAAACGTCTACCGCCATGCCGAGCCCGGGCGTCTGAATCTCTCCCCGATAGACCGGCAGTATCGGATTGCCCAGCACGAAGCAGGAGATGATGTCGCTGCCGCCGCTGATGCTGGCGAGGTGCACGTCTGTCTTGATTTTCTTGTAGACGTAGTCGAAGCTGTTGTGCGGCAGCGGACTTCCTGTCGAAAGAATCGCTTTTAGTGTCGACAGATCGTGAGTCTTGCGTGGCTCCGTGCCGCTCTTCTCCAGCAGCGCCAGGTATTTTGCGCTGGTGCCGAAGACGGTGACGCCTTCCTTCTCCGCCATGTCCCACAGAATTTCCGGTTTCGGCGACAATGGCGCACCATCGTAGAGCACGAGCTTTACTCCGACGGCGAGCGAGCTGAGGAGCCAGTTCCACATCATCCAGCCGCATGTCGTGTAATAAAAGATGCAGTCTTCGCGCTTGAGGTCGGTGTGGAGGATCAGTTCTTTCAGGTGTTGGAGCAGCGTGCCGCCGGCGCTGTGCACCATGCACTTGGGCAATCCCGTCGTGCCAGACGAGTACATGACGTACACGGGGTGATCGAACGGAAATCGCTCGAAGCTCATTGCCTTGGGATCGAGCGGCTCCGTCGCAGGCGCCGCAGAAGGCACCGCCATTCCTCCACGAATAGGCGTCTTCAAAGCGTCGCCTGTGATGCGGCTCAAACCGCCGGGGGGCGTTCGACGGTATCCCTCCATTGGCGTGGTTCTGTAACCCTCCGGCGGCGTGCTCTGACTGCCAACCATAGTCCACTGCACAGCGATGAACCGGGACCACAGTGTTCCCTTTCTGACCCCGTCGAGATCCGGCATCTGTCGCCTGTAAGGCGTTACGACCACGTGCTCGAGGGTCGGTATGCGGAAGGCAATTTGTCTGAGACGCGGCAGCAGATCGATCTCTTTGCCGTTGTATAGATATCCGTCCGCGGCAAAAAGGATCTTTGGCTTGATCTGACCGAAGCGATCCATCACACCCTGGGCGCCAAAATCCGGAGAGCACGAGGACCAGATGGCGCCAAGTGATGTCGCAGCAAGCATGGCGATGACGGCTTCGGGAATGTTGGGCAGCCATCCAGCTACTCTGTCGCCCGCCCGCACACCGGCCGCGTCGAGCGCGAGAGCGAGTGTTCCTACCGCCTCCCGTAATTCACCGTAACTGATTGTCCGCTGGTGCCCTTCCTCGTTCCACGACGACAGCGCCGGCTCGTTATCGGTGAAGCGAAGCAGATTCTCGGCGAAGTTCAGACTCGCGTCAGGAAACCAGCGCGGACCCTTTTCCGGATCGGGCGGACCCATGTTGTCGAGCCCGACACCGACGCGCTCGGCACCGCCGCCAGTGCCGCGGTGTCCGATGATTCCGCAGAATCTCCAGGTGAGCGACCAGAATCGCTCCGGATTATCGACCGACCATTTGTGCAGCTCCCAATAGGAATCGGGCGAATAGTCGGGCACCGGCGGACCCCCGCGCTCCTCGACGTAGCGCAGGAACTCGGTCATGTTCGCCTTGATGACGCGCTCAGGCGACGGAGTCCAGAGCGCCTCGCTCATGTCGATTTCAGGTCTCCCCCTCCACTCAGCTCGTTGGGGGATTGAATTGCGCGTGCTGCGTTTGCAGCCACGACTTGTGGTAGTTCGGATCTTCTATTGCCAGCGCCGCCTTCGCGACCTTGAGCGGACGGAAGCTGTCCATCATTACCGCCAGTTCGTCAGTGTACTTGGCTCCGATGCTGGCTTCGGCGCGCCCGGGATGCGGACCGTGGGGAATTCCGTCCGGGTGGTGCGTGATGCTTCCGAACTCGATTCCCTTTCGGCTCATGAATTCGCTCGACGCGTAGTACAGAACTTCGTCCGAGTCGACGTTGCTGTGATTGTACGGCGCGGGAATGGCCTCCGGATGGAAATCGTAGGGCCGCGGGCAGAATGAACAAACGACGAATCCATCACCCTGAAAAGTCTGATGAACCGGTGGGGGTTGGTGAACTCTGCCCACGATCGGCTCGAAGTCGTTGATGTTGAACGCCCACGGATAGAAGTAGCCATCCCAGCCCACGACATCGAGCGGATGGTGATCGAGCACGATCTCGTTGATCCCATCGTACTGCTTCACGAGAATCGGAAAATCTCCCATCTCGTCGACTGGATCGACGAACGTCGGCCGCCTGATATCGCGCTCCGAGTACGGCGCACCTTCGATGAGCTGACCGAACTCGTTGCGGTATCGCTTGGGCCAGCGCACGTGCCCTCTGCTCTCAAAGATCACGAGCTTGGGTTGCTCAGCGTTCAAGTCGAAGCGATAGCGATGGAGGATCCCGCGATGGATGATGAGGTAATCGCCTTCCCAGAAGGGGAGCTGACCATACGAGGTCTCGAGGGCTCCCTTGCCCTTGCTGATGTAAACGAGCTCGTCCGCCTGGGCGTTGCGATAAAAGTGCGCGTCGTTCTCGTCTGGCTCGACATAGAGCATCGCGATGTCCTGGTTGAACAGGAGCGGCAGTCGATCGAGGGTCGCGCTGCCACCTTTCTTCGCGCGCGATGTCAGGAAGTGGCGATGGCGAAGT
>DASWCI010000200.1:0-15973 GCA_036390195.1 Gemmatimonadaceae bacterium | reverse complement strand
CAAGGGCACGGTCGATAACGGCACAGGACTGGGACTCTCGATCAGCCGTCGACTTGCTGAAGCCATGGGCGGTTCACTCACTGTGACGAGCGAGCTCGGCCAAGGCTCCACGTTCACACTGCTCCTCCAGCGCGCCGAATCCTAGCGTCGTCTGGCGCTCGCTTCGCTTGGCATTTCTGTACGTGGTCGGTGAGGGTGTCCTCTCCGGCCGCACACTCGCTTGGTCGAAGCCCCCAACTACGCTCCCTCGCTCTGCTCGGTCGTGGGTCTCCTCCACGCGCTCCTTTGAGCGGCCTACGAGGACACCCTCACCTCCCTATATAGATCCGTAACTGCGCGCGCCTTTGACGCGGGTTGTGGCGTGCATGCGCGCGATCGCCGGGGAATCGCGGCGACCAGTCAGCACGCTGCGAGATCGACGGATCCAGACCGAGATGCATGTGGAGGGAAGGCGAAGGGGTCCTCGTAGGAAGCACCCACTTCGCGACAAGGAGACCCGCGACCGAGCAGAGCGAGGGAGCGTAGTTAGGGGCTCCGCCCGAGCGAAGTGCTGCTGACGAAGAGGACCCCTTCGCCTGACCGACTCACAACAATCTCAAGACCTAGCGGAGTCGATCGCGCTAATCAGGAAGCTGAGGTGGCCGCGGCCGGCGCGGCGGTCGGGCCGCGCACGCAGCAGGCCTCGAGCATTTCGACGATCTCGCTCATAGTGGTTAGGCCATGATCGCGTGCGTAGAACGTGCGAAGCTCCTTGTACCGCTCGTCCTTCGGCAGCTTGAGCCCCTTCTCGATCACCCACTTCTGCAGCTCGCGCGGCCGCGGGCCCCACCAGCCACATTCCTGAAACTTCGGGTTCAATAAAATTACGATCGGTATCGATCGCGATTTGCCGGTAAGATGCGTATCCATGATGTCCAGGTTCTCATCGCGCGCGAGAATCCGCATGTCCATGTTGCTCACCGAGTCGGCGAGCTTGGCGATGATCGGGACAATGTTCACGGAATCACCGCACCAATCCTCGCTCAATACCAGCAGATGCCAGCGTCCGCCGAGTGCTTCGACTCGGGCGGAATACTCGACGGGAATGACAACGCGGCGGGAAAGGGCGACCCACAGATCGTGATTGGGGACCGGACGAGCCATGAACTCGGAGAATGTCTCGCCCTCGCAATAGCGTGCTTTTGTTATCACTGGATCTCGTTTCTAGCGTAACATGTCAACGTGAATGATCCCATCTTCCTCATACGGGGGCGAGACCGTCTTGAACCCGAAACCGAGATAAAAATTCTCGAGTCGGCGCTGTGCGGCGATCTTGATGACCTGGCCCGGTGCGAGTGATTCGATTCGTCGCAACGCTTCGGCCATGAGCGCTTTGCCAAGACCCGTGCCCCGCACGTCGGGTGCCGTGACGATGCGACCGATCGATCCTTCACGATAACGCGCTCCTGGCTCGAAGATCCGCGCGTACGCGACAAGCTTTCGTTCGGACGAGCTTTGGATCCAGCCCAGGAGATGCCATGCATTCGGGTCGCGCCCATCGGCGTCCGGATAAGGGCAGTTCTGCTCGACGATGAACACGCTTTCGCGGAGCCGCACCACGGCGTAAAGGTCGTCGGCGGTGAGCTCTTTGAAGCGCGACCACTGCCACTGAATAATCGGGGTTACCACTGATCCCTATCGCGCACGCCCCAACGCGCATTGGCCAGATGTTTGACAGCGTCCCAACATAGAAATATGATAGGCTCCCCGGGCAGCGCCGATACTCGAAAAAACGTTTCGCGCGGAGAAGTGGGTTGGTGGTACTCGCTTCGTGTAAGCATCACCATTTACAGTCGATTTTTGGAGGCACCATGCCGTTGCGTAGGGTTCTGAGTTTTCTCGCAATCGCCTTGCTCGCGTCTCCCGCGCTCGCTTTCGGGCAGGGCACCGGAATCATACGCGGGCGAGTCACTGATGCCGCAACGGGTGCGCCGCTCGCCGCGGTACAGGTACGCGTCGATGGAACAGCGGCTGGCGCGCAGACCGGGCCCGATGGTAGTTACACGATTACCGGAGCTCCCGCAGGATCGCGGGTCCTGAGCACGCGGCGACTGGGCTACGCGCCGGAGCGCATCGCGGTAACAGTACCGGATGCTGGATCCGCCACGCAGGATTTTGCGCTGGCTAAGGTTGCCACGACTCTGAATGACGTTGTGGTTACGGCACTGGGACAGACCACTCAACAAAGAGCTCTAGGAACCGCTCAGCAGAGCGTCAGCGGCACCCAGATCGCTGAGGCGCAAAGAGAGAATTTTGTGAATGCGTTGCAGGGGCGTATCGCTGGCGTCCAAGTGACGAGCTCGTCGGGCGTCCCCGGCGCATCGTCGTCGATCACCATCAGAGGCATCAGTTCGATCAGCAGCAGCAATCAGCCGCTGATGATTCTCGACGGGCTGCCTATGGACAATCGAACTCTGAATACGGGTGTGCTGGCTTCCGACGTCAGTTCTACGACGGCGTTCAGCAATCGCAGCGTCGACTTCACCAACCGCGCTGCCGACCTGAACCCGGAGGACATCGAGAGCATTACGGTGTTGAAAGGCCCGGAAGGTGCCGCGCTCTACGGGATCGATGCGGCCAACGGAGCGATCGTCATTACCACCAAACGCGGCCGAGCGGGCGGCGGATTCCAATACAGCAACAGCTTCAGATTCGAGAGCACTCGGGCCAAACCCGAGCTGCAGCGCATCTGGGGTCCAAGCGGCATATTGGCCAGTCCGTTTGCGGCGACGAACTCGTTTGCGTACTTCGGCGCCCCCTATCCCGCCGGTACGAAATTCTACGACAACATCGACGGCTTCCTGAGGACCGGAAAGACCGCGACACATAATCTGTCGTTCAGCGGCGCAACATTGGATGACAGGATCAATTACCGTCTGGCCACTTCCTTCGACCGGCAGGAAGGAGTCGTTCCCAGCTCCGACTACGGTCGCGTCAACGTCACCGGCGCTTCGCAGGCGCAGATCAATTCGTGGCTGAACACAGACCTGTCGATGGCGTACACCTACGCGAACAACAATCAGGTCTACAAGGGCGAAATCGGTCCGCTGATGGGCCTCATGACGTGGCCGCAGACCGACGATGCAAAGAACTTCGTGACTGCGGCCGGCACTCGGCGTAGGATCTCGACCATCAATTCTTCGCTCCCCGGTGTCTCCACTCTGGCGGCGTCGACCGAAGTCGATAATCCGTACTTCAACGTCGCCAAGAATCAGATCAACTCGAAGAACAACCGCATCATCGCCAACGTCGGCATCACGCTTACCCCCGTTTCGTGGGGCAACCTGAAGACAAACATCGGCACCGACAGTTACACGAATTCGAATCTCGTGCTGCGAAATCCCGAGAGCGTCGTTGGTGCCGCATACAATGGTCTTCTCGACCTGGCGGACCTGATTCAGCGAAACACCAACGTGCAAACGCTGCTCAACTTCAACAGCCGCCAGCTGACCAACAGCATCTCAGTAAGCGGACTGCTCGGCAATTCGATAGCGGACTACAAAGCAACCACCGACGCTGCGACTGGCAGAGACTTCCTCGATCCGAACTTCGTCTCGATGAACAACACCAACCTCAGAACAAGCCAGACGACGACCGAGCAGCGTCGGCTCATCGGTGCGTTCGGACAGGCGTCGATCAATTTCAACAACTACCTCTACCTGAACGTCACCGGCAGAAACGACTGGACCTCGACGATCCCGAAGGGCAGGAACTCGTTCTTCTATCCTTCATTTTCCTCGAGCTTCATTTTCTCCGACGCCTTCCCCGGCGTTCGGCGCTTCATGACCGGTAAGCTGAGAGCCGCCGTTGCGTCGGTCGGCAAGGATGCGAGGCCCTACGCCTATCGGCCCGCACTCCAGTACAAGACGACGGCCTACGGTGGGTACGGGTACAACTTCTGGGGTCCAAACCTTGACCTCAAGCCGGAGTTCGCCAGATCGCGCGAGTTCGGCGCCGAGCTGAGCTTCCTGAACGATCGACTCGGTCTCGATGCGACGGTTTACCGCAAGCAGACTCTGGATCAGATCGTCAACGACATCAGGGGCAGCTACGGCACCGGCTTCATTCTCTTCAACCTGAACGGCGCGGCGACGAGAAATAAGGGCGTCGAGGTTACGCTTCGCGGAACGCCGATTCAGAGCAGTGGGTTCTCCTGGGATTTCCAGGCGAACTACGCGCACGAACGCGGCATCGTCGTATCGCTGCCTCACTTGCTGCCTGAATCGTACGTCTCCGATACCTGGTTGTACGGCAACGTGCGCAACGGCACCCAGCCCGGCCTATCGACCATGTCGCTGACCGGCCTGTTCTATCTGAGAGATACCGTCAAAGGCTCTCCAGCGTATGGACAATTGCTGATCGATCCGACAACTGGTCTGCCGATTCGCTCCGCCAACTTTATTGATGGGGGCTACGATCGCCAGCCGAAGTACAACATCGGCATCACCAACACGTTAAGGCACAACCGTCTCTCTCTTGATTTCCTGCTCGATATCCGGAGAGGCGGCGACATATTCAACGCCACCGAGCACTACCTGACGGCAAGAGGTCTGAGCACCGAGACACTCGATCGTAACGACCCGCGAGTGATCAAGGGTGTCTTGCGGGATGGAAAGGAAGGCACCGCGAATCCGACGATCAACAACATCGTCATCGTGCCCAGCGTTCAGACGGACTACTACCGGCTCATAAGCGAAGAGCTGTTCATCGAGAAGAACATCAACTGGTTGAGACTCCGGGACATCCAGTTGAGTTACACGTTGCCCGCCGGATTCCTCGGCGCGCGGAACTCCAGCGTCTTCGTGAAGGGCACCGACGTGTTCCTGTGGACCAACTACAAAGGCCTCGATCCGATCGTGAACGGCAACAGTGCGGCGGTGGGAGGATCGGGCGGCACTGGTATCGACTTCGGCAATTTCCCGATACCTCGTGGCGTCAATTTCGGCGTCAGGATGGGATTCTGACCATGAGAAGAATGTTTACCATAGTACTCGTCGGCTCGTTGAGCCTTGCACCGGCGTGTAGCGATTACCTCGATGTAAACACCAATCCAAACGGTCCGCAGACGGTGACGGCGAATTTGTATCTGCCGCCGATGCTGCACTGGATGGTGACGGCGCCGCAGTTCGATGGGCGCTTCGTTGGTCGGTACTCACAGGAATGGATGTTGGCAAACAACCAGACAGCGCTAAGTACCTGGGACCGGATGGGCTACGATCCATCGAGTGACAACGGCGGCGAGCAGTGGCGCGACGTCTATTGGTCCCTCGGCCAGAATCTGATCGACATGAATAACAAAGCCACGGCCGAGCAGCGCTGGGACCTGCTGGGAGTGGGACTGATTTTGAAAGCGTGGGGGTGGCAGGCGCTGACCGACCTCCATGGCGAGATCATCATCAAGGAAGCCATTGATCCGTCGAGGACGGCTTTCGATTACGACCCCCAGGATTTCGCCTACCAGGAAGTCAAGCGACTCCTCGACAGCGCGATCGTCCTGCTGCAAAGGACCGACGGCGCCGTCGACGCGGCTTACTTGGCGAAGGGTGATCACATGTACAACGGCGATCGCACCAAGTGGCTGAAACTCGCCTATGGAATGCGCGCCCTTAGCCTCAACCATTTCACCAACAAGTCGACGTACGATCCGGCAGGGGTGATCGCCGATGTCGATCGTTCGTTCGCCAGCAACGCCGACGACGCGCTGATGCCTTATCCAGGGCTCAGCACCGACAACGCTGACCGCAATTTTTGGGGACCGTCGAGAGGCAACATCAACAACTACCGGCAAACGCAGTTCATCGTAAACCTGATGAACGGCACTCAGTTCGGCGGCACCGTCGATCCCCGCATGAAGGCAATGCTCGCGCCCTCACCAGACGGGAATTTCCGCGGCCTCGATCCGAACGTGGTCGCCTTTGGTGCGCTCACAGCGACACAGCAGCCGAACAATTTCTTCGGCTATCCGGGAACAACGGGCCTCAATCTGCCTAGCCGCTACCTCTTCGCCGACAAGTCCAAAATTCCTTTGATGACTTACTCCCAGCTTCAGTTCATCAAGGCGGAAGCGGCACTTCGCATGGGGAATCAGGCTACGGCGCTCGCTGCGTACCAGAACGCGATCTCATCCCACATTGATTTCGTCAACGCGCGCAACACCGATGACGGGCAGGCGGTGCAGCAGATTCCGGCGGCGGAGAAGACCGCATTTCTCGCCTCGCCGAACATCGTTCCGGCGACGCTCACTCTTTCGCACATCATGTCGCAGAAGTTCATCGCGCAGTGGGCGTGGGGACATGACGAGCTTTGGATGGACATGCGCCGTTTCCACTACACCGACATCGACCCGGTGAGCGGAACGCAGGTATTCCGCGGTTTCGCCCCGCCGTCGAATCTCTATCCCGACAACAGCGGCAAGCTGGTGCAGCGCATCAGGCCGAGGTTCAATTCCGAATACGTGTGGAACAGGGCCAGCCTCGATGTCATCGGTGGCCTCGCCACTGATTATCACACCAAGCCGTTATGGATCACCCTACCGTGAACCCGACAATGAACAGACATACATCTATAGCGGCGCTGCTCTTTGCGGGGCTGCTCTCAGCGTGTGGGACGAAAGAAGTCCAGAGCATCACGGGACCCTTTCCGAATTCCCGCGTCAGGTTTTTTAACTTCGGTGTAAATGCACCTAGCGTGAATTTCTACGCCAACGAAACGAAGATGACGGCGATTCAGTCCACCACCGGCACGGAGTCTACCAACGGAATCGCGTACGGTGGCGTTGGCGCTGGCGGAGATTATTCCGCAATCGCGCCCGGGCAGTACGCGTTGACAGGGAAGATCGCGGCCGCGACTGATAAGGATCTCGCCATCTCGACGGTCAACGCGACAATCGAGGACGGAAAATACTACTCGTTCTATCTGAGTGGCTTCTACAACACCACCACAAAAACAGTGGAAGGGTTCGTTGTAGAAGATCCCTTCACTGTTCCCACGGATTTTACCGTGGCGACGGTGAGATTCGTCAATGCGATTTCCAACGCCAATCCGATGACGTTGTTTGCCAAGAACACAACGACAGCAACCGAAGTGCCGATTGGCGCCGAGGTAGCTTACAAAGGAGCCGGCGCATTCACGACGATTCCGGCCGGTGTCTACGACTTGAGCACGCGGTACACGGGATCAGCGACCAATGTGCTCACCAGACCTGCCGTCTCGTTTGTCGGGGGTAGGGTCTACACGATCACGGCGCGAGGGGATATCACTGTTGCACCAACAACAACTTGCGGATCCACTAACCGAACGTGCCTGGACAACACGGCCAACAGGTAAGGGCTGCCCGCTCCCCCGTCGAGAGAGTTCGAACAAGACACCCCGCGTAATCCCGGGGTGTTTTTGTTAGGCCTGATGCACAAGAGCTTCTCTCTTTCGGAATAGAAGTGTGCTTCTCTTGAGTGCTGCACACGCCGCCGCCGCAGTTGACAAGTCTCGCGCACGTTCCTTCTATACGAGATCATGCCTGTGAATTTGAGAATCGGCGTCGTTGCGTTGGTGTTCGCCTGCGCCCCGGCGTCGTCGCTGGTACAGCCGACCATTGTTCCGGGCGTAGACGCGTCCGCGCGTCGCCTGCTCGGGCCCGCCAGCCCCGGTGCAACTACTCCGCTCTCCGCCGCGGACCAGCGGTGGGTTGAGAGAACTCTCGCCTCACTCACAATCCGTGAAAAAGTCGGACAACTCATCATGCCCTGGGTCGGTGGAGAGTACGCCGCCATCGGCTCTCCCGAGTTCGAGTCGGTTCGCAAATGGGTGCAGGACGACGGCGTAGGAGCCCTGGTTCTCTCCATCGGTCTTCCGCTCAGTTACGCCGCGAAGCTCAATGAGCTGCAGATGCGGGCCAAAGTTCCCCTGCTGATCGCGTCAGACATGGAGAACGGTCCCGGGATGCGACTTGGAAATATCTACGCGCTTCCGTCGCTCCTTCCTCAGGGCGGCGGCACCGTCTTCCCACCAGTCATGGCCCTCGGTGCAACTGGCTCCGAAGATCTTGCCTACAAGCTCGGGCAGGTGCTGGGCACCGAAGCGCGCGCGATCGGAGTTCACATGGCGTTCGGTCCCGTGCTCGACGTCAATTCGAATCCACTTAACCCGATAATCAACACTCGCTCCTTCGGAGAAAATCCGCAGCTCGTTGGCCGTCTGGCACAAGCTTACATCCGCGGCGCTCGATCCACCGGCCTGCTTACTACGGGCAAGCATTTCCCCGGACATGGGGACACCGACGTGGATTCCCATCTCGACCTGCCGACGATCCACGCCGATCGTGCTTATCTCGACTCCGTAGATCTCCCGCCTTTTCGCGCCGCCGTCAGGGAGGGAATCGACGCGATCATGACGGCTCACATCGCAGTCGTCGGCGTCGAAGGCGCCAACGCGGGACCAGCTACGCTGTCCCCCAGATTCATGACAGGAATTCTGCGCGACGAGATGCATTTCGGCGGCGTTCTGTTCACCGACGCGATGACGATGGGTGGAGTCGCCAAACGATATGGTGCAACCGAGCCGCTCATCATGGCGCTCGAAGCGGGCGCCGACGTTCTGCTGATGCCTCGCAGCGTTCCCGACGCGATCACGACAGTCCTGGATGCGGTGAAGAGCGGACGCCTGAGCGAATCGAGAATCGATGCCTCTGTGCGGCGGATTCTGACGGCCAAGGCGCGCGCCGGCCTACGGACCGGAAGACTCGTCGATCTAAACGCGATCGATCGCATCGTCGACATCCCCGCGCACACAAGCATCGCGGAAGAGGTGGCCGAGCGCTCGATCACACTCGCTCAGGACAAGATGGGCCTCGTTCCCGTCTCGATCGATTCAACGAGAACGATTCTCTCGATTACCTACGCCGACCCCGCGGATCTCGTCGCTGGTCGGGCCTTCAATTCAGCAATCGCAGAACGCCTTCCGCAGACTCAGACGGTCCGCGTCGACAGCAGAACGACCGATGCCGAGTATACGGCTCTGGCAGCCCAAGCAGACTCAGCCTCTCTGCTGGTGGTCTCGGCTTACGTCTCGCCTCGCGCATTCACGGGGTCGGTGGCGACACAAGGCGCCTTTGCTCAGTTCGTGGAAAAACTCGCGTTGTCCGGGAAGCCCATAATCGTCCTCTCTTTTGGAAGCCCGTACCTCTTCAGTGCGTTTCCTTCGGTCTCGTCGTACCTGCTGGCATGGGGCGGCGCCCCGATCAGTCAACGCGCTGCTGCCCTGGCACTACTGGGTGAGCGAGAGATCAACGGGCGACTGCCAATATCGTTGCCGCCGGGCGTTCCGTTTGGCGCCGGCATTCATCGGTCCCGGACCCAGACGCAGAATCAATGAAGTTTTTAGCTCCCAGCTTCCTCTCCCCGCTCTGTCTTGCCGCCGCGTCGCTCGTCGCGCTAGCCGCGTGCGCACCGCCGCCTCCGACCAAATCAGTCGTCGCTCCGCCCCCGCCGATCAAGTATATGGCGCCGGAAGTCGGTCTCAACAACTCGGGACTCGACACGGCGCTCGCAGGCAAGCTCAATAAGATCGTGAAAACCGCAATCGAGGAAGCAGTTGCGCCAGGTGTTGCCATTGCCGTCGGACGCAACGGCCACATCGCTTACATGAAGGGTTACGGCTACATCGACTGGAACCAGCCCGGATCTCCGGCAGTCGATACGAACACTCTTTACGATCTCGCTTCGCTGACCAAGGTGATCGCGACGACAACGCTCGCGATGATTCTCGAGGAAGGGGGACAGCTCGACCTCAATCGCACCGTCGTCTCGTATCTCCCGGAGTTCAATTCACCCGAAAAGGCGCAGATCACGGTGAGGCAGCTTCTCACTCACAGCGGCGGATTGGAAGCGGGCGGGAACATCTACACCACCACGCGCGGCCGAGACCAGTATCTCTATCAGATAAACGCGCGTCCGCTCGAGTACACGCCGGGCGCCAACATGATCTACAGTGACTGGGACATGATCCTGCTGCAGCTGGTGATGGAGCGAATCACGGGCAAGACGCTCGACGTCCTCGCCAACGAGAAAATCTTCAAGCCGCTTGGCATGATCGATACTCAGTTTCAGCCGCCGATCGCGATACGCTCGCGCATCGCGCCGACGCAGGTCGACGACGCGCGCGGCGGACTGCTGTGGGGAACGGTTCACGATGAGAACGCGTGGGCGATGGGCGGAGTCGCGGGCCACGCCGGCCTATTCTCTACTGCCAAGGACCTCGCGCTTTTTTCGATGATGATCCTGAACGGCGGCGAAGGAGTGAACGGCGTCCGCATCGTCAAGCCAGCGACAATTGCGCGGTGGACAGCTCGTCAGGGTAAGGAGTCGACGCGCGCCCTCGGATGGGATTCTCCGGAAGGCGGCTCTAGCGCTGGACAGTTTTTCTCTCCGTGGAGCTTCGGACACACCGGTTTCACCGGCACATCGATCTGGATCGACCCCGAGAAGGATCTCTTTGTCGTTGTGCTCACCAACCGAGTGAACCCGTCGCGCAACAACAACCGGCACGTTCAGTTGCGGCGCGATGTTGCCGACGCCACCCAACAGGCGGTCCTCGGGGCCCGGATCGTCAACTGGGAAGCTCGGTAGTCTCGGCGTACGGATCGGCGCTCCTGGTCCGACATCCACAGAACTGAAGCGGGGAGCGGAGAGCCTCATAGCTAACTAGCTGGCAGCCTCTGTGCGCGCATTTAAAGATGCGCGCGACCTTGGTTTGCTGACTCCATAACCTGCCGGAAAACGCTCCCGGCTAAGAAGCTGCAAAGCTTAACGCTGCCCGCTTCAGTTCTGTGGATGCCGGCGGCGCTTACGACTCTCAACGCCGAGAAAAGCTGAGAGCTAAATTCTCGGCATGTCGAAACGCTCGCTCGCAGTTGCCGCTGCGGTTGCCGCCAGCTGGCTCTCCCCTCAGCGCGCTGTCCGCGCCCAGGCCCTCGAGCGGTTGTTCTACTACGTCGATCGGGAGGACTCCTACCAAAGTCTGGTCAAGAACATCGACCAGATCACCATACTCGGCCCACAGGTCTATACCGTCGATAGCCTTGGCGTGGTATTCGGTGAGTTAGACTCGAGAGTGCTCGCTCTCGCTAAGGCGCATCGCGTCAAGGTGATGCCGCTCGTCGTCAACGAAGCGTTCAACCAGCCGGCGCTGAGAAAACTTCTGTCGGACACAGCCGCGCGTGCGCGCGCGACAAGCAGCCTCTTGCAGCTCTGTCAGCAGAACGGTTACTGGGGAATCCAGTTCGACATCGAGAACGTCAACATCCAGGATCGCGATCTCCTTACCTCCTGGTACCGTGAGACGGCAACGGCGCTGCATCGCGGCGGATTCACGCTCAGCATTGCCATCGTCCATCGCACTGAAGACAATGCCGGTCCCACTGCTTATCATCGCTTCCTGCAGGACAGCTGGCGCGCAGGCTATGATCTCGCCGCGCTGGCCCAGGCTGGAGACTTCATCTCGCTCATGACCTACAGCGAGAACACGCGTCGTACGCCGCCCGGTCCCGTCGCAGCGCTGCCGTGGATGCGCGAGAATATCGAGTATTTCCTGAAGTACGTTCCGCGCGAAAAGCTCTCGCTGGGGATTCCGACCTACGGCGATCACTGGTTCGCGCGCGAAGATCGCTCGATACCCGAGCGCGCGAGATCGTGGGCCGAGACTGTTGGCTGGACCTGGGGCTCGGGAATCGCCGAGCGTCACGGTGCGACGATGCAGTGGGACAGCGTCGCTGGGGTGCCTTACGCTTATTTCTCGAACGGTGGCGTGTACGAGTGGGTCTTTCTCGAGAACGCGCGGAGCTTCAGGGAGAAGCTGAATCTCGTGCGCACATATCGTCTGCGCGGGTTCTCGGTTTGGGTTTTGGGGCCCGAGGACCCAGCAATTTGGGATACACTCCGCGGCGAACCAAAGCCGTAGGTACTGCGGACTGCGCAGAGTGAGCCCGCAGTCCGCAGTACTTATACCCTACCGTGGCGGATTCGCGTAGAAAGTGTTGACTCCGTTTCCGCATGCCTTCGCGATTGGAGGAGGACCAGGCGGATCGACGTCGCCGGTTTCACGTCTGAGCTCGGATAGCCGCTTCTTCAGTTGCGCTACGATTGCCGCGTAGCGTCTGTCATACGCGAGATTTTGCGTTTCGTCGGGGTCGTTCGTGAGATCGTAAAGCTCCCATTCCTCCGGCTGCTCCCAGAAATCTATCAGTTTCCACCGACTCGTCCTTACGCCCCGGTTTTTGCGCGCACAGTGCTCGGCGGGAAACTCGAAATACTCATAGAGAAATGCATCGCGCCATGGAATGCTCGCACCTGTGAGAATGGGCGCGAAGCTTTTTCCTTGCATCCAGGCCGGAACCTGTAGTCCGGCCAAATCGAGGAGCGTGGGCGCCACATCTATGTTCAGGGTCATGTGCGTCGTGTCGACACGACCCGCCGGAATGCGCGCTGGATATTTCACAAGCATCGGCACGCGAATCGACGGCTCGTACATGAGCCGCTTGTCGAACAACCCGTGCTCACCGAGGAAGAACCCGTTGTCAGACGTGTACATGACAATGGTGTTCTGTGTCAGACCATCGGCTTCGAGCTGCCGAAGTACGCGGCCGACGTTTTCATCCACGCTTAGCAGTACCCGGTAGTAGTTCTTCACCAGCTCTTCGAGATTGCGGCGCTTTCGCTCTTCGCGCGGCAGAGTAGGCGATACCCCGCGATCTGCAAAGTCCGGCATGTCAGCGATCGCCATCTCCGCGCGTCGCAAAGCTTCCGGTCGGCCCACTAGTCGATCCTCGAAGGTGCGCGGTACCGGTATACTCACATCGTCGAACACATGCGCGTACCGCTCGGCAGGCATCCACGATCGATGTGGGGACTTGAACTGATATAGGAGGCAAAACGGTTTGTCCTTCGGACGGGTCCGCAGAAACTCGAGCGCCTGATCGCCTGTGACATCGTCCGCGTGACCGCGCATCCTCATCCTCGCCCCGTTGGCGATCATGTAGGGGTCGTAGTACTGTCCCTGACCAGGGAACACTACCCACTCGTCGAAGCCGGTCGGCGTCGAGGGAAGGTGCCACTTTCCGACGATGGCAGTGTGATAGCCGGCGTCGCGGAGGAAGTGGACGAAGGTCTTCTGGTCCGGTTTCAGCCCCGGGTTATCAGCGAAGTCAGGACCGCCACCATTGGTCAGCACGCCGTGTGTATGCGAATAGAGCCCGGTCAGAAACGACGCCCGGCTCGGCTCACACAAGGAGTTGGTGACGAAGAACTCAGTCAGTCGCGCTCCACTGGCGCCGATCGAGTCCATGTTCGGCGTCTTGAGGATGGAATTCCCGTAAGCGCTCATCGCGTCCTGCCGCTGATCGTCGGTCATTATGAAGAGGATGTTCGGACGCGACTGTGGCTGTTCGTACGTCAGCGACGAGGCGCCTATTCCGGTGGCAAGGCTTCTACGCGTCCGTGGCAGTGCCACGAGCGATGCGCCCAGCAGCTTGATCGCCTCACGACGAGTCACGGGATGATGCACTTCGCCTCCGTCTCCGAATGTTGCCCCGCACATAATAGCGGTGCGGCGGAAGAGCCGCGATCAGATTATCTTTTGAAAACGCCTCATTCCTCCTACTGAAATGCCACCCTCCAAGGAACGAGTCCCCGTAGTCATCGTCGAATACGACGAGATCGCTCGCACCATCGCCAGACGCATCGCCGAGATAATCAAGGAGCGCCGGCGAGAAGGTGGGCACGCCGTGCTCGGGCTCGCAACGGGAAGCACGCCGATTGGGATCTACCGCGAGCTGATCAAGATGCACCGCGAGGAAGGTCTCGATTTCTCCGATGTGGTGACGTTCAACCTCGACGAGTACTACCAGATGAAGCCGGAGAGTATCCACAGCTATCACCGGTTCATGCGGGAGAATCTCTTCAACCACATCAACGTGCGCCCGGAGAACATCCACATCCCGCGTGGCGATGTTCCGCGCGACGATGTCGAAGTGGAGTGCGAGGCGTACGAGGCAGCGATAAAGAAAGCCGGCGGCATCGATCTGCAGATACTCGGTATCGGTAAGACAGGCCACATCGGGTTCAACGAACCGGGCTCCGGGGCCGACTCGCGCACTCGTCGCATCTCTCTCGACACCATGACTCGGCGCGATGCTGCCGGCGATTTCTTCGGCGAAGAGAACGTGCCGACCGAAGCCATCACGATGGGCGTGGCGACGATCATGGAAGCGAAGGAGATAGCGCTCGTCGCAACCGGAGAGCACAAGGCGGCGATCATCGCGCGTGCGGTAGAAGGCGAGCCCGATCCGGATGTCGCTGCCACCTATCTGCAGCAGCATCCGAACGCCGTCTTCTACGTAGACCACGCGTCAGCGGCAGAACTCACTCGCGTGCGCACGCCGTGGGTGATCGGCGAAGTCAAATGGACCCGCGACCGCGAAATCGATGCCGTTATCTGGCTCGGCGAGACTACAGGAAAATCCGTACTGAAGCTCGACGAGACCGATTACCGCGAGCATCACCTGAGCTCGCTACTGGCGCGGTACGGCGGAGCAGGGCCTCTCAACGGGACAGTGTTCAATGCGCTGATCGCCAAGATTCGCGGGCGAAGCAAGCTCCCCGCCGGGAAGCGAGTCGTAGTTTTTTCTCCGCATCCGGACGACGACGTCATCTCGATGGGCGGATTGCTGAACAAGTTGCATCAGAACAAGAACGAGATCCTCGTAGCATATCAGACATCGGGAAACATCGCGGTGTTCGATCACGAGGTGCGGCGCTATGCGGACTTCGTCCGCCGTTTCGGAACCGCGTTCGATATCAACGATTCGGCTGCCGGCACGCTGATCGAGGAAGTCGAAGAATTCCTCGAGTCCAAGCAGGTCGGAGAGATCGACGCCTTTCCCGTACAGGTCATGAAGCGCGCGATCCGCGAAGCGGAAGCAGTCTCCGGGATCGAGACGTTTGGCATGACACGGGAGCAGGCGCGGTTTCTGAATCTCCCCTTCTACCAGACCGGCAAAGTCAGAAAGGATCCGATCGGCCCGGAAGACGTACGCATCGTTCTCGACCTGCTCGAGGAACAGAAGCCCGAGCTCCTGTTCGTCGCCGGGGATCTGTCCGACCCGCACGGAACGCACCGGATGTGTCTCGAGGCAGTGCAAGGTGCGCTCGCGCAGTATTCGGCTCCGCCGCCGGAGATATGGTACTATCGCGGTGCGTGGCAGGAGTGGGAGATCGCCGAAGCCGATGTGCTCGTACCTCTGTCAGAGGACGAGCTGCGTGCGAAGAAGATGGCGATCTTCAAGCATCAGAGTCAGAAGGATCGCGCGCCGTTTCCGGGTCAGGACGACAGAGAGTTTTGGCAGCGCGTCGAGGAGCGCAATCGCAACACCGCGCAGCGCGTCGATCGACTCGGCCTTCCCGAGTACTTCGCGATGGAGGCCTACGTAGTTCGCCGCGCGGGTGTGCCGATCGAGTCCGAAATGGTGGCGACAAGCTCGTTGGCCGAGAAGGAGATCTCCCGCTCGCGCGCAGGAAAGGCAAAAGCAGGGCGTTGAGTTAAGCTGCCAGCACCGTCTGCATCCTTGCCGGTACGGCAAGTCGAACTCGACGGCTACCATCGATGTCGCGCCTCGCTCGGTGACCCAAAGTCGCTCGCGACTTTCCTTCCCGGCATGCGCGGGAGCGCGCCGAGTGAAGCTCGGCGTCCCCGAGAGAGAGTGGACGGACGCGAATTGCCTTCGACGCGCGTGCAGTTATAGATCTGTGCAGGAGAGGCGGGGTGTCCTCGTAGGCGGCGCCTCGCGTAGCAAGAGACTCGCGCGCCGTTGCAGTTTGCGCGAGGCTCGCAGCGTGTAAGCGAGCTAGCCGCCGAAGAGGATACCCCGCCTCGACCCCTACAGAGATGC
>DASWCI010000199.1:0-19721 GCA_036390195.1 Gemmatimonadaceae bacterium | reverse complement strand
CGAAGATACGCACGAAGCTGGTTCTTGCGGATTCCTTACGCCGCCGGAAAAAGCTTGTGCCTAATAGGCTGCAAAGCTTGAAGCTCCCTGCTTCGGTTCTGTGGATGCCGGTCGCAGCGCCGCGATCTGTCCCTAAAGATTAGCGCCGTGGCACTTCTTGAACTTCTTACCCGACCCGCACGGGCACGGATCATTCCGCCCGACGTTGCTCCAATCTTTCTGACCGCCCGCACCCGGCGCGCCAGGGACTCCCATAACGGTTCCAGCAGCCATCGCTTTGCTTAGGGAGGAGCTCTTGCCCCCGACGTGCACTGTCGGCTCGGGACGTACAGCGGCTCCCTTCTTCGGCGCTTCGGGAGGGGCGATGTCGAGCGTCGCATCGGTTCCTTCACCGCCGTCGCCAACCACATCTTCCAAAACTCCGAGGGCGTTGTAGCGCCTTTGAGGCTGCCTCGGGGCGGGGGCGCGTTCCTCACCATTTCCGTCAAGCTCCGGCCCGCTCAGGAACATCGGCGGCAGCGGCTGACGCTCCTCGAACGTGATCTGCGCGCGCAGGAACCTCTCCGTAAACGTGTTGTGGATGTCCTCCATCAGATCCACGAACATGTTGTACGCCTCGTGCTTGTACTCGATGAGCGGATCTTTCTGACCCCAAGAGCGGTAGCCGATCGCGTTTCGTAGCTGGTCCAGATCGTAGAGGTGATCTTTCCACTTCTCGTCGAGGACGTGCAGCATCACCAGTGCAAGCAACTGGTCGGAGTACTCGCCGAGGCTCGCCAGTTTGTCGGCGAACGCCTTGCGCCCCGCTTCGAGGGCGCGCTGCGTCGCTTCTTCCTCGCTGGTCGGCAGCGAGCCATCCTCGAAGCCGGGGACGGCCAGCATGTAGTGCATCAACAGATCCTGACGCACTAGCGCGAAATCCCATTCCTCCTGCGAGTCGAACTCGCCGAGCATGTTCTCGACGCGCTTCGACACGCCCTTCTCGATCATCTTCTCGGCTTCGGCCTTGAGCTCTTCCCCGCCCTCGAGCGCGAACGTCCGCAGGGAGTAAATCACCTCGCGCTGCTGGTTCATCACGTCGTCATACTCGAGCAGACGTTTGCGTGACTGGAAGTTCTGCAGCTCGACGCGCTTCTGTGCTTGTTCGATCGAGCGAGTGATGAGCGAGTGCGTCAGCATCTCGCCCTCTTCCGCCCCCATCCGGTCCATCAGCTTGGCAATGCGATCGGAGCCGAAGAGACGCATCAGATCGTCTTCGAGCGACAGGAAGAACTGCGAAGCTCCGGGATCTCCCTGGCGGCCTGCGCGCCCCCGCAGCTGGCGATCGATGCGACGCGACTCGTGGCGCTCGGAGCCGATGATGTGCAGGCCGCCGCACTCGATCACATCCTCGAGTTGGTTCTCGGCGTCCTTGCGCTGTGATGGCCTCGATTCGGTGACGCCGGGTCCGAGCTTAATGTCGGTGCCGCGGCCGGCCATGTTGGTCGCGATGGTGACCGCGCCAGGCTGACCAGCTCCCGCGACAATTTCTGCCTCGCGCTGGTGGTATTTGGCGTTCAGGACGTTGTGCGGGAGCCCGGCGCGCTTGAACATGCGCGACAGCGTCTCCGAAACGTCGACGCTCACAGTTCCCACCAGCACTGGAAAAGCCAGGTCGTGCAGGCGCTGGGTTTCCTCGAGAATCGCGTTGTACTTCTCGCGACGCGTCTTGAAGACGAGATCCTGCCTGTCGTCCCGGATGACTGGACGATTGGTGGGAATCACCGACACGCCAAGCTTGTAGATCTCGTGGAATTCCGTTTCCTCAGTCTCGGCAGTACCAGTCATGCCAGCGAGCTTTTCGTAGAGACGGAAGTAGTTCTGGATGGTGATCGTGGCGAGCGTCTGCGTCTCGCCTTTCACTTGCACGCCTTCTTTCGCTTCCACCGCCTGGTGCAACCCTTCAGACCACCGGCGTCCATGCATCGTGCGCCCGGTGAATTCGTCGACGATCAGCACCTGTCCATCCTGCACGACGTAGTTCACGTCGCGCTCGAACAGAGCATGAGCGCGAAGCAGCTGATGGACTATGTTCAGTCGCTCGCTCTTCGCCGCGTAGTCGCGATTCAGTGTGTTGCGCGCCTCGAGCTTCTCCGCGGGCGTCATCTCCGGATCGTGATCGATCGCATGCACTTCCTGCGATAGGTCCGGGAGAACAAACTCGTCGTGCGCCTGCGGCGACATGAAATCGACACCGGCGTCGGTGAGGTGGACCGTGTGGCCCTTCTCGTCGAGGACGTAAAGAAGATCGTTCTCGATATCGCGGTACTGCTGCTTGCTCGCTGGAAGTCTCCGATCGGCGATGTGCTGCAGCTCCATCTTTTGCACGAGCTGCTTGGCACCGGTCTCCTGCAGCACCTTCAGCAAGCGTTTGTTCTTCGGTCCACCCAGCTGCGCCTTATACAAGTTCAGCGCTGCTTCGTCATTTTCGCCTGCCTCGAATGCCTTCTCCCCGCCGGCGACCAGGCCGTTGACGAGATCCGTCTGTCGTCTCACCAGCCGCGCCACCGCCGCGTTGTGCTGTGCGTACTCAGCGTCGCTCTCATTGCCGACTGGACCGGAGATGATGAGCGGCGTTCTGGCTTCGTCGATGAGCACCGAGTCGACTTCGTCGACGATTGCGTAGACGTGGTTGCGCTGAACCCGATGGTCCAGCGACTGAACCATGTTGTCGCGCAGATAGTCGAAGCCGAACTCGTTGTTGGTTCCGTAGGTGATGTCGCATTCATATGCAGCGCGGCGCTGCATCGTGCCTGGCTCGGTGTCATCGATACAACCCACCGTTAGACCCAGGTACTTGTAGACGTGCCCCATCCACTCCGAGTCGCGGCGAGCTAGATAGGAGTTGACGGTGATTAGGTGCGCGCCTTTCCCGGGCAGTGCGTTGAGGTAAAGCGGCAGGGTTGCGACCAGAGTCTTTCCTTCACCGGTCGCCATTTCCGCGATGCGACCCTGGTGCAGCTGTATTCCGCCCATAAGCTGCACGTCATACGGAACCATGTTCCATTCCATCTCCTGACCGGTGACCATGACCGTGGTCCCGAGCAGGCGGCGCGACGCTTCGCGAACGGTCGCAAACGCATCCGGCAGAAGCTCCTCGAGCACGTCGGCGATCGCGGTGCGTAGCTCCGCTTCTGCGCCCCCGCGTCCATCCACTCCACTGAGCTCGGTGTCCAGCTCATCGCGCGCAGCCGGATCGGCGGTGATGCGTTTCTTTTCCTTTAGCTCCGCGATGCGCGTCTCGATGTCACTCGTGACTTCTAGTATGCGCGCGCGAAACTTCTCGGTTTGTCCGCGAAGCTCGTCGTCAGAGATGGTTTGCAGCCGGGCGTAATGCTCGTTGATCTCGTCGACGATCGGCTGAACGCGCTTGCGCTCTCGCTCATGACGAGTTCCGAACACTCCACTCAACAGCCCTGTCAACGCCATTTACTTACGTTCCTCAGACGGAGACACTCCGCCTCAACGATAGAGCCCGCGAGCGTCGATAAACCTCTCGACACTCTCGGGCACGAATCCCTTGATTGATTTATCGGCCCGAAGACGCTCCCGGATCTCGGTCGACGACACATCGATTCGTCGAGTCGTCACCTCGATCACAGCCTCGGGAATATCTTCGAGCCGACTACTCGAAGACCCGCCACGACGCATCAACGCAACAGTCGCAAGCTCGCGAATTCGCCCGGGATTGCGCCATTTGTCAAAGGTGGCCAGTGCATCCTCGCCGAGGAGAAGAAAGAGCTTCGCCGCAGGAATGTGTTGCGACAGGTGTTCGAGTGTGTCAACCGTGTAAGATAACCCCTTGCGGTTGATTTCCGCGTCTTCGACGGTGTAGTACGCGTCGTCCGCCACGGCCAGACGGACCATTTCCAGCCGATCCTGTGGTGACGCTACCGGCGGGTTGTCCACCTTGAGTGGCTGCACGCCGGTGGGAACGAAAATCAGCCGATCGAGTTTGAGAGCTTCACGTACATCGGAGGCGAGAAGCATGTGGCCGACGTGGGGAGGATCGAAGGTGCCGCCGAAAACCCCAACGCGCATGACTACGTAGCCGGCGCGGAGGGCGCAGGACCGCATTGCTCACGCACTTCGCGGTCGTTCGGATAGGCCTTGCGCATCGCATCGCACAGATCGCGCGCGTCCTCTGTGTATTTGATGGCCCGATATGCCTCGAGGAGCCTCAGGTATGCGTCCCTGGTTTTCTTGGCATTCGGATGCAGACGGATCACGTCCTTGAAGTAGATGATCGCGGAATCGAACGCTTTGCGCTTGAGATATAGATAGCCGGTGTCGTAATCCTTTTCCGCGAACCACTCATCCAGCTTCGCGAGCTCGTTCTTCGCGCGCGCAGCGTATGGCGAATCCGGACTGCTGGCGAGAAGCGACTCGTAGGCCGCCTGAGCGGATTTGCCGTAGGTCGCGTCCAACTGCGGACGTCGCCATTCGTGCTGATACGCGCGTCCAGACAAAAAGAACGCGTCGTCGACCAGCGTGTCCTGAGGAAACGCGTCGATCAGCCGATTGTACGTACCGGCCGCAAGCAGATACTCGCCGTTCTTGGTCTGCGATTGCGCCAGGTAGTAGTACGAAAGGGGAAGGCGCGGATCGCGGGCCGGAAGATCCAGCGTCAGCTTTTCGAAGGCTCTGGCCGCATTATCGTACCGGCCTGCTTTGTACTCGGCCATCGCAACCTGGTAGAGCTTATTCGGGTCTGTATAGATCTTCGGATCGAATGGGGGCTTGCAAGCCAGCGGTGCGACCAGCATCAACGCCAGCAGAACTGATTTTACCGTGGACATCCGGATGTTATTACCCTCTGCGGCGAAGCATGTTCATGCGGAGGGGCGTCCGATCGAATAGTACCGCACACCCAGCTCGCGCATCTTCTCGACGTCGTAAAGATTTCTGCCATCGACGATGACCGGTTGCCTGAGCGTGCGCTTCACCCGCTCAAAATCGGGATGGCGATACTCGTTCCAGTCAGTGACCACTACCAGCGCGTCGGCACCGGCGAGCGCCTCATAGTTAGTCTCCGCGTAGTCTATTCGGTTGCCTAGCAAAGCTCGTGCGTGCTCGACTGCAGCAGGGTCGTGAGCGCAAATAGAGACGCCTTCGTCGAGAAGCGCATCGATCAGAGTCAGCGATGGCGCCTCGCGCATGTCATCGGTGCCGGCTTTGAATGCCAGGCCCCACAGCCCGATGCGCCTGCCGGCGAGCTCCTCTCCCAGCGCGCAGCGCAGCTTTTGTACGAGCAGTCGTTTCTGCCTCTCATTGGCAGACTCCACCGCTGCGAGGACATCGAGAGGTACGCCGCACTCGGCACCCATTCTCAATAGCGCCCGCACGTCTTTGGGAAAACACGAGCCACCGAATCCCGGACCGGGAAAGAGAAAAGACTGGCCGATGCGTGAGTCGCTTCCGATTCCCTTTCTCACGAAGTCAACGTTTGCGCCGAGCTCATCGCACAGATTCGCGATTTCGTTCATGAACGAGATACGCGTGGCGAGCATGCCGTTCGCGGCGTACTTCGTCATCTCCGCCGACGAAATGTCCATTACAAGTATCGGCTTCCCGGTGCGCACGAACGGGGCGTAGATGTCCATCATCACGCGCCGCGCATGCGCGGACTCGACCCCAAGGACGATGCGGTCGGGCCGCATGAAGTCCCCGACGGCATCGCCCTCTTTCAGGAACTCAGGATTGCTGCAAATGTGGAAGGGGAATTTTGCTTCCTTGGCAACTTCGGCTGCGACTTTGGCGGCGCTTCCAACCGGCACCGTCGATTTCGTTACCACAACCATCTCACGCGTCATGTGCCGGCCGACTAGCGCCGCGACCTGGAGCACGTATTTCAGGTCGGCAGCACCGTTCTCCTCGGGGGGCGTTCCGACGGCAATAAAGAGCACTTCTGCTGACGCTATCGCCTCCTCGAGACTCGTAGTAAACGACAGCCTACCCTCTTTTTGATTGCGCTCGACGAGCGGCTCTAGTCCCGGCTCGTAAATAGGAAGCACGTTGTTCCGCAGGCTTTCGATTTTTTTCGTGTCGATGTCCGCGCAACACACGTTGTTTCCCGTCTCGGCGAGACATGCGCCCACGACGAGACCAACGTAGCCTGTACCAACCACAGAAATGTTCACGAGCTTGTCGAGTTAAGCGTTCGCGAACGAGCCCGCCGACGCGAGCGAGACGATTCGCCCCTTCCCCTTTGCCAGCTTGGCGGTGGCGTTCCTCGTGTCGACCACGACCTTCGCCAGGTGTACCACGCGCTGGTAATCGACCTTGGTGTGGTCCGTAACGATCACCACCGCGTCGGCGCGAGTTATCTCATCGTCGGTGAGTGGGACGCTGGCGTGCTCGTGTCCGTCCTCGCTGAACTTGGGAACGAACGGGTCGTGGTAAGCCACGTCGGCTCCCTGCTGCTCTAGCAATCTGATGACGTCGAGTGCCGGGCTCTCTCTCATGTCGTCGATGTCGCGCTTGTATGCCACTCCAAGCACAAGTATGCGGCTCCCGTTTACCGCCTTTCTCTCTTCGTTCAATGCCTGGGCAACTTTCCGCACGACTACCGCCGGCATCTCACTGTTGATCTCGCTCGCGAGATCGATGAACCGCGTCTTGTAATTGAGCGTTCTCATCTTCCAGGCGAGATAGTGCGGGTCTAGCGGGATGCAATGTCCGCCGATTCCCGGACCGGGAGCGAACTTCATGAACCCGAACGGCTTCGTTGCTGCGGCTTCGATCACTTCCCAGATGTTGACGCCGAGCTTGTCGCAGACGATCGCCATCTCGTTGACGAGTCCGATGTTCACCGAGCGGAAAGTGTTCTCGAGTAGCTTCACGATCTCCGCGGTTTCCGTGCTGGACACAGGAACCATTGTATCGAGGCAGGTCGCGTAAAGCGCCGTCGCAACCTCCGTGCATGCTGGCGTGATTCCGCCGACGATTTTCGGAGTGTTCTTGGTATTCCAGATTGGATTGCCGGGATCCACTCGCTCGGGACTAAAAGCGAGAAACACATCCTCGCCAACAGTGAGTCCGGCCGCCTCGAGCTTTGGCTGCAGCAGCTCGCGCGTAGTCCCGGGATAGGTGGTGCTCTCGAGCACTACGACTACTCCCGGCCTGCAGTTGCGACCTACGGCGTCGGCTGCGGCAATTACATAGCCCATGTCGGGGTCGCGCGTTTTGGCGAGCGGCGTCGGAACCGCGATCGACACGGCGTCCATCTCCTGCATCCGTGATTCATCGGTCGTCGCTTCGAACTTTCCAGCTTTGACCATCCGTGCGAGCTCGGCGCTCGATACATCCTGGATGTGCGACTTGCCGGCTATGAGCAAGCCGACAACTCTCTCACTCACATCGTAGCCGATGACCCTGAAGCCGGCCTTGGCGAACTCCAGTGCCAGTGGCAGGCCAACGTATCCAAGGCCGACCACTCCTATGCACGCGGTCCTATTCTCGATTTTCGATAGCAGCTGATCTTTTAGTTGCACTTGGGGCTCTGTCGGTGGGTGTCACTGTCAGCGGCCGTAAAAGCCGCGCACGGCTTCTATGACTTCATTCAACTGTGACTGCGTCAATTCCGGGTAAACCGGCAGCGAAATTACTTCCTGGGTCGCTCTTTCGCTTTCCGGAAACGAGCCTCTCTTGTACCCGAGATACTCGAAGCAAGGCTGAAGGTGTAGCGAAAGCGGATAATACACCGCCGAGCCAATCTGCTTTTCCTTGAGATGCGTTTGCAGCGCGTCGCGCCGGGCTACCCGTAGCGTGTACTGGTTGTAAATCGACTCGTTGGCGGGCTCGATCGTCGGTGTACGCACGTCATCGAGATCCGCGAACGCAGCATCATAATAGCCGGCGTTCTTCCGCCTCGCGGCGCTCCATGAAGCAAGACTCACCATCTTGGCGGACAAAATCGCGGCCTGAAGCGCATCGAGCCGGCTGTTGTAACCGACTTCCTCGTGATAGTAGGTCTTCATTCCGCCGTGCACTCGCAGCCGGCGAATGCGTCTGGCGATCTCGTCACTTTGTGTTACGACCATCCCGCCGTCTCCAAACGCGCCGAGATTTTTGGACGGGAAAAAGCTGAAAGTTCCGATCGCGGCTGCCTCGCCGGCCATCACCCATTTTCCGTCAATCTTCCGGCGTGCGCCTATGGACTGCGCCGCGTCTTCGATCACAGGCCGCTCGCCAGCTGCGTCAGTTATCGCCTCAATTGGCGCCATTTGACCGAACAGATCCACTGCAATCACTGCCTTGGTCGAGGGCTTCAGTGCTCCGGCGAGCGCTTCGGTCAAGATGTTGAAAGTGTCAGGATCAATGTCCGCGAACACCGGTCGCGCGCCAACGTTGTGAATGGCGCCTGCCGTCGCGAAGAACGTAAACGGAGTAGTGATCACCTCGTCGCCGCGCCCGATGTCCAGCGCGCGAAGCGAGAGAAGAAGGGCGTCGGTGCCGTTCGCGCACCCGATCGCGTGCGTCGTATGCGAGAGCTGCGCAACCTCTCGCTCGAGCCGCTCTACTGGCTCACCCAGAATGAAAGCCTGCTCGTCGATGACCTTGGTCATCGCATTCACGACGGAGTCGCGAATGGTCATGTACTGGGCTTTCAGATCGAGGAGTGGGACAGCCATTTATCTGCGTTATGAGAGGATCAAAACAGAAGCCGTTAAAGATACACGCTTCCAGCTCACACTTGCGCGCGAAGGGGGAGTGGCACCTCTCTCCCGGTCTTGGCGGACTCGTAAATACCCAGGATCAGCTCCAGCGACTTTCTGCCGGCCCGGCCATCGGTGTCCGGCTTCGCTTCACCTCTGAGAACAGCGAGCACATTGCGGTAGTAACCCTGGTGCCCCAGGCCATAGACGTTTGGTGGGCTCGTATCAGCAGCCAGGACCAGCTTGTCGTCATCGTCGTACTCGGCGAACTGCCAGTGCTCGATCTTGTTGACAGCCGTTCCGCCAATCTTGGCCGAGCCCCTTTCACCTAGTATGGTGATCGAGCCCTCTAGATTCCGCGGATACGCGAGCATCGTCACCTCGATGGAACCAAGCGCTCCGGAGCGGAATTTCAGAATGGCGACTCCCGAGTCTTCGGTCTCGATGCGCCGTGCGAGCGTGGCGGTTTTTGCCATCACGCTCTCAACAGGACCCATGAGCCACTGAATCAAATCCACATAGTGCGACGCCTGATTCATGAACGCGCCGCCGTCGAATTCCCACGTCCCGCGCCACGGTGCCTGATCGTAGTACTCCTGAGGGCGCGCCCAGTGAACGATGCAGTTCGCCAGGTAGATCCTGCCGAAGCGATTCCTGTCAACAGCTCGCTTCAAGAGCTGAATAGGCGGGTTGAGCCTGTTCTGTTTAACGACGAATAATTGAACTCCCGCCTTGTCGCACGCTTGCACGAGCGCATCAGCGCCAGTGAGGGATATTGCCATCGGCTTTTCCATGACGACGTGCTTGCCCGCGCGTGCCGCCGCCACTCCCTGCTCCGGATGGAGGCCTGACGGGGTCGCAATCGTGACGACGTCCGCCTTGGTCTCCTTCAGCATTTTCTCGTACGAGGTGTAGTGGGGCACGTTCCACTGGGCCCCGGCCTGCGCCGCGCGCTCGGGGTCAGTGTCGCAAACCGCGACCAGCTCGAGGCCATCGATCTGGTCGATTGCCTCGAAATGATTCTTGCTGATTCGCCCGCATCCAACGAGTGCGACGCGAAAAGTCTTTTCAGAGCTCAATCAGGAGACTCTCCTCAATTTGTCGCCCCCGCCCCCGCGCCTGCCCCCGCTCACCCGAGCGCCGCGGCGACTGCCTTCCTGCCGGTATTTCGTGCCGCATACTTTGCAGCTCTTCGGATTTTTGTCCGGCAGCCGCTCGCCGCACTGACACATCCAGCCGACCCTTCGGGCTGGAACGCCAACCATCAGCGCGTAAGCTGGAACGTCCCTCGTGACGACGCTCCCCGCTCCGATGAACGCGTACTCGTCGAGCGTGATTCCACAAAGTATCGTTGCGTTGGCGCCAATCGTTGCGCCCCGTCGCACCAGAGTGGGCTTGTATTCGTTTCTCCTGGACACGTGACTGCGCGGATTGATCACGTTCGTAAAGACCATCGACGGTCCGCAGAAGACATCGTCCTCGAGCACGACGCCTTCATAGACTGACACGTTGTTCTGAATCTTGACGTTGTTGCCGATGGTGACACCGTTCATCACAACAACGTTCTGCCCGAGCGAACATCTCTCTCCGATTACCGCGCCGGCTAGAACGTGGCAGAAGTGCCAGATTTTCGTGTCGGACCCGATCTGCGCGCCGTCGTCCACGTATGCGGACTCGTGAATGAACGGTTTTGCCACTAGACGCCAGCTTCCTTCGGTATCCGTGCGTGCCACTCCTGCAGCGAAAGAACCGATGGCGCGCGCGAACGCAGCGACAGGATCGCGTCGCAGGCCGCATTCGCCGCCGAGATAGTGGTGGTGTAAGCTACGCGATTCGCGATCGCCGCCTGCCGCATGGTGTAGTCGTCGCGCTGCGATTCCTTACCGAGTGGCGTGTTGATCAGCAGCTGAATATCGCCGTTGACCATCATGTCAACGCCATTCGGCCGTCCCTCGTGAATCTTGAGCACCGTCTCCACCGGGATGCCGCGGCCGTGCAGATGCTTTGCGGTTCCGCCGGTAGCGAACAGCTTGAAGCCCATCTCCTGAAACCGCCTTGCGATCGGCGTAACTGATCGCCGGTCGAATTCGTTCACGGTTATGAAGATCGCGCCTTGCGACGGCAGCACGTTGTCCGCCGCAAGTTGCGCCTTCCCAAATGCGCTCCCGAATGAATCGGAGATTCCCATCACTTCGCCGGTCGACCGCATCTCGGGCCCAAGTATCGGATCGAATTCGCGGAACTTGCTGAAGGGGAATACGGCTTCCTTGACTGAGATGTAGACGGGCTCAACTTCCTCGGTAAAACCAATGTCGTCGAGTGTCTCTCCAAGCATCACGCGAGCAGCAATGGCTGCCAACGGGACTCCGATAGCCTTCGATACGAAGGGCACCGTACGACTCCCGCGCGGGTTTACCTCGAGCACGTAGACCAGGCCATCCTTGATCGCGTACTGAACGTTGATGAGTCCGACGACGTTGAGCGCCTTGGCCAGCGCCACCGTGTGGTCGCGCATCACGTCGATGTGCTCTTCATCAATGAGATAGGGCGGCAGCACGCAGGCAGAATCGCCAGAGTGAATCCCGGCGTCCTCGATGTGCTGCATCACGCCACCGATCACGACACGGTCTCCATCGGAAATCGCGTCTACGTCAGCCTCGAATGCATCCTCGAGAAAGCGATCGATCAGCACCGGCTTGTCCTCCGATACACGCGCTGCTTTCGCGAAGTATTGCGTCAACGAGCGCTCGTCGTAGACGATTTCCATTGCTCTGCCGCCCAACACATACGACGGCCGCATCAGTACCGGGTACCCGATCCTTTCGGCGGCTGCGATCGCTTCGTCGAGACTAGTCGCAGTACCGTTCTCAGGCTGGCGGATACCGAGCCGGCGGGCAATTGCATCGAATCGGCGGCGATCTTCTGCGATATCGATGGCGTCGGGCTGGGTTCCGAGAATGGGAACTCCCGCTTGGGCAAGGCCCGCGGTGAGCTTCAGTGGAGTTTGTCCACCGAGCTGAACGATCACGCCGATTGGCTGCTCGCGCTCGACGATGTCGAGGACGTGCTCGAGGGTAAGAGGCTCGAAGTAAAGCTTGTCCGAGATGTCGAAGTCGGTCGAGACCGTCTCAGGATTCGAGTTGATCATGATCGTCTCGTAGCCCTGCTCGCGCAGCGCCAGCGCCGCGCGCACGCAACAGTAGTCGAACTCGACTCCCTGCCCGATGCGGTTCGGTCCGCTACCCAGAATGACAACCGATTGTTTCCCCGTCTTGGGCGCCTCACTCTCCTCGTCGTAGCTGCTGTACAGGTACGGCGTGGCAGATGGGAATTCACCGGCGCAGGTGTCGACCATCTTGTAGGCCGGGATAATCCCCAAGGCAATCCGGCGTGTGCGGGCTTCCGGCTCAGATTCACCGCGAAGATCGGCAAGCTGTTTGTCGGAGAACCCGAGGCGCTTCATACGCCACAGGACGTCCTTGTCTATCGATCTCAGAGCAGCGAACGACTTCTCGGCCGCCAGCAACTCCAACAACTGCGACAAGAACCAGCGATCGATCCGCGTGAGCTGATAGATCTCGTCGATTGAGACCCCTGCCACGAGCGCTCTCTTTACCTGAAAGATTCGCTCCGGCGTCGGCTGTCTCAGCGCGGCCCGCAGCGTTTCGACCGAGTCGTCGTCGAGCCGGTCGTCGGCCAGCGTTTCGCCAACGGTCCACCCGGGTCGTCCGATCTCCAGTGCGCGCAACGCCTTCTGGAACGCTTCCTTGAACGTGCGGCCGATCGCCATTGACTCACCGACTGATTTCATCTGCGTCGTAAGTCCCGGATTCGCGGCGCGAAACTTCTCGAACGCGAATCTCGGACATTTGATCACGACGTAGTCGAGCACCGGCTCGAATGAGGCGGGTGTGGTGCGCGTGATGTCGTTTGGAATCTCGTCGAGCCGATAACCGACCGCGAGCTTCGTTCCGATCCGCGCGATCGGGAACCCCGTGGCCTTCGACGCAAGTGCGGACGACCGCGACACGCGAGGATTCATCTCGATCACGAGCATCTCACCGTCATCGGGATTGATCGCGAACTGGATGTTGCAACCACCCGCCTCAACACCAATCTCCCTAATGACAGCGACAGCGGCATCACGCATCAGCTGGTACTCACGATCGGTGAGAGTCATTGCCGGTGCAACGGTAATTGAATCACCGGTGTGAATGCCCATTGGATCGATGTTTTCGATAGAGCAGACGATCACCACGTTGTCCGCACCGTCCCGCATTACCTCCAGCTCGAATTCTTTCCAGCCGATGACACTACGCTCGATAAGCACCTGGCTGACTGGCGAGAGGTCGAGTCCGCGACGCACCGTCTCCTCGAACTCTTGCCTGTTGTACGCAATGCCGCCGCCGGTTCCGCCGAGCGTGAATGCGGGGCGGATGATCGCCGGGAATCCGGTGATATCCAGCATTTCGAACGCTTCGTCGATGTTGGTCGCAATGCCACCCTGTGGCACGGCGAGTCCAATTCGCTTCATTGCCTGACCAAAAAGCCTGCGGTCTTCCGCCATTGCGATCGCACGCGCGTCTGCTCCGATAAGCTCGACGCCGTATTTCTCAAGAACTCCATCCTCGGCGAGCTTGATCGCGACGTTGAGAGCGGTCTGCCCGCCCATCGTTGGCAGCAACGCGTCGGGACGCTCCTTCGCGATAATGAGCTCGACGTACTGCGGCGTTACGGGCTCGAGGTAGGTTCGGTCAGCGAACTCCGGGTCCGTCATGATGGTGGCCGGATTCGAGTTGACGAGGATCACCTCGAACCCCTCTTCCTGCAGTGCCTTCGCCGCCTGGGTGCCGGAATAGTCGAACTCGGCGCCCTGGCCAATTACTATGGGCCCGGAGCCTATCAATAGAATTCGGTGGATGTCGGTTCGCTTAGGCATAAGGTCCGTGGCGATTCACTGGACCAAACTTAGCAAACTGACTATGGGTGAGGTACAAAGTGTCGGAACCGCAACTGAACCGGCGGGAGGCGTCAGCCTGAAGGCGAGAGGTTCGAGGTCACGACGTCGGGACGTTTCTGCTCGGCGTCTGGCCCGGTGTCTGGCCCAGGCAGTTCCTTGTCCTCGGAAGGCCGCTGGTGAAGTCCTGACGTAGTGACCTACCGCCTCGCGCCTAGTCGCTGACGCCTCCCGCCCGTTCAGTTGCAGTTTGCAGTTAAGAAAAAGGGAGCCCGTGGGGCTCCCTTTTTCGATTCGTGCGCTCAGAAAGTCAGGCAGCGCTCTTCCCTCTCGGCGCGCGAACGACCTTCCCAGCGTGAAGACAACGGGTGCACACCTTCACCTTCGTGATCTTGCCGTCGATGACGATGCGCGCGACCTGAAGGTTCGGCTTCCACGTCCGACGCGTTCTGTTGTTCGCGTGCGAAACGTTGTTGCCGTAGGCGACGCCTTTGTCGCAGATGTAGCAGCGGTTCCTCTTGATCTGTGCCATGTCGTTAGCCCTCGCTCCCTATGAGCTCGATGCGCGCCATCTCGGCGCCATCGCCCTTGCGGTGGCCAGTCTTGAGAATCCTGGTGTAGCCGCCCTTCCGAGTGGCGAACCGCGGACCGATCTCCTGAAAGAGCTTGTCGGCTGTTTCACGATGCGCGACATGACGACCGGCCAGACGCCTGTTGTGCAGCGTCCCAGTCTTCGCTTTGGTGATCAGCCTCTCGACGAACGGGCGCAGCTCCTTGGCTTTCGCCTCGGTTGTCTCGATCGTCCCACGCTCGATCAGCGCCTTGGCCAGACTCCGCATCAGCGCGAGCTTCTGCTCGCTGGTGCGGCGAAGCTGTCTGCCAACCTTACGGTGACGCATCCTTAGACTTCCTCTTCATCGTCAGCACCGACCGTCGCAACGTTGCGGTTCGGTGGCGTGCCCTGATCAGAGATGCGCACCCCGTCGGGTGTCTCCTCGTACTTCATTCCGAAGTTGAGGTTCTCCCGCTCGAGCAGATCGGCGATCTCGTTCAGCGACTTCTTGCCGAAGTTCTTGACCTGAAGGATCTGGCTCTCACTCTGGCGCACCAAGTCACCCAGAGTACGAATGTTGGAGTTCTTGAGCGAATTCACGGAGCGAACCGACAGCTCGAAGTCTTCGATCGGAGTGCGCAGCACCTCGGCCAGTCGATGCGCGTCACCGCCCGGCATCTCGGTCCCCGGAACGAGCGGAGCCGAGGTGTGCGAGCCGAACCCGGTGAAATACTGGAAGTGCGTCTGCGCCAGCGCAGCGGCGTAGCTCACTGCCTCTTCCGGAGTAACGGTGCCGTTCGTCTCGACGGTCAGCGTCAACCTGTCGTAGTCAGTGCGCTGGCCAACGCGCGTCTCAGCCACTGCGAAGTTTGCGCGGCGAACCGGATTGTAAATGGCGTCGATACGGACGACATCGACCGGCAGCGTCTTGTCGACGACATGCTGGTCCGCCTCGACGTAGCCTCGGCCACGGCCGACGTACAACTCGACGTTGATCTCGCGATCACCCTGTAGCGTGAACAGGTGGTGGTTGCGATCGATGATCGTCACGCCGCTCTGATTCTCGATATCAGCCGCGGTCACGGGACCAGCCGAGCTCTTGGCGATGCGCAGAACGATGTTCTCGACACCCTCGTCGAGGGAAAGCGTCAGCGACTTGAGATTGCCGATGATCTGGTGGACATCCTCTACGACGCCCGGGATCGTCTGGTGCTCGTGGAGGACGCCGTCGATGCGAAATCCCCACACCGCCGAGCCGCGAAGCGAGGAGAGAAGGAGACGCCGCATGGCGTTTCCTAGGGTGTGTCCGAAACCGCGCTCGAGCGGCTGAAGACGGAATTCTGCGACATTGGGATTGTCTTCGCGCTTCGTCGCCTCGACAAGCTGCGGACGGACAAGTCCCCTGAGATCAATTGCGGTTGCCATTTTTTTTCTTTTCCTTGAACGTGCCACCCCGCCCCTAACGCGCGGTGAGCCCGTAACGGGAGTTAGGGTCCCGGATTACTTCGAAGTGCGGATTCCGAACCAACTGCACTGCTGACTGCTGACTAACTGCGGATTGGGAGACTAACTGCGAACTAGTTCCTACTTGGAGTAGAGCTCCACAACCAACTGCTCTTGAGCGGCGATCGGAATGTTTGGTCTGGTCGGGCGCTCGAGCATTTTTCCACTGAACGTGTCGCGATCGACGGCGATCCATGACAGCGGAGCGCCTCTACTCGACTGATCCATCGCCGCCATCACGCTGGCTTGCTCACGAGACTTCATCCGCACCCGAATCTCCTGACCTGGCTGCACCAGGTAGCTCGGAATGTCAACCGACTTCTGATTCACTTCGACGTGACGGTGCCGAATGAGCTGGCGCGAGGCCTTGCGGCTGCCCGCGAATCCCATGCGATACACGACGTTATCAAGCCGCGACTCCAAAGCCGCGAGAAGATTGTGTCCGGTGATCCCCGGCAGCGGTGCGACGCGCTCGAACGTGTTCCGGAACTGCCGCTCGCTCACGCCATAGATACGCTTGATCTTCTGCTTCTCACGCAGCTGCTTCGAGTACTCCGACATCTTTCGACGCCGGGCGGTCGATGAACCGTGTTGACCCGGGGGCGTCGGACGACGCTCGACCGGGCACTTCTCGGTGAAGCACTTGGTCGCCTTGAGGAACAACTTCGTTCCCTCTCGGCGGCACTGCCTGCAGCTCGCTCCTGTATAGCGCATCGGTCAGACTCTCCGGCGCTTGGGCGGGCGACAGCCGTTGTGCGGAATCGGCGTGACGTCCTTGATCGACTTGACCTGCAGACCCGCGGCAACCAGCGCCTGGATCGCGGACTCACGTCCTGATCCCGGCCCTTGAACTCTCACGTGCACGCGACGAACACCGAGCGTGAAAGCTTCGCGTCCAGCCTGCTCTCCAGCCACCGTTGCCGCAAATGGAGTCGACTTCTTCGATCCCTTGAAGCCCGCCTTTCCCGACGAGCCCCACGAAATCGTGTTCCCGTGAGTGTCGGTGATCGTAATGGTCGTGTTGTTGAATGTCGCGCTGACGTGGGCGATTCCTTCCGCCTCGATCACGCGCTTCGCTTTCTTCCCAATTGCCATGTTTATCCGGTTACCTGCATTACTTGGTCACTTTCTTCTTGCCGGCGATTGCACGGCGTGGACCCTTCTTGGTACGGGCATTGGTGTGCGTCCGCTGACCACGAACCGGAAGTCCACGGCGGTGACGGATGCCGCGGTAGCTACCGATGTCCATCAAGCGCTTGATGTTCATCGCGATCTCAGTGCGCAGCGCACCCTCGACGCGAATATCCTTCTCGATCGCCTGACGCAGACGGTTGGTGTCCGCGTCGTTCAGATCGCGAATTCTCTGCTCGGAGTTTACTCCGGTCGATTCCAGAATCCGACGGGCGGTTGCGCGACCAATGCCGAAGATGTAGGTGAGGCCGATCTCGATCTTCTTCTCGCGCGGGAGATCCACGCCAGCGATACGCGCCATTATCAGCCCTGCTTCTGCTTGTGTTTTGGATTGCGCTTGCAGATGATGCGAGTCACGCCCTGTCTCTTGATGACTTTGCAGTGCTCACAGATCGGCTTCACGCTGCTGCGAACTTTCACGTCCAACACCCCACTCGATAGGCAAAGAGGGCGTTAGCCCTCCCAAAATTTCCGAAGTTAGCCTTTGAAAATACACTGGCTGGGGGCGGGACGCAACCCGTGGCGGCATCGGAAGTTAGACAGCACCGGGTTCAGGCGGGCCGTTGATCTTGGCGCAATCCGGCATCCACATAACTGAAGCAGGGAGCTACAAGCTGGACAGCCTCATAGCTGCAAGCTTTTCTGGCGGCGTACGGAGTCTGCGAAACCAAGTTCGCGCGCATCTTCGAACGCCTGTATGGAAGCTTGTAGCTAAGCAGCTTCAGTACGGTAGCTCGCAGCTCCCTGCTTCGGTTCTCTGGATGCCAGTCGACGCGGGGAGTCTCGACGCCGAGACTAGAGGGTTTGCATCACCGATCGGAGCTCAGAAGCCGGATCCTTGGCCTCGGTGATCATCCGCCCGAGCACGATATAGTTTGCCCCTGCTCTCGCTGCCTCAGCCGCGGTGACAGCCCGCTTCTGGTCGTCAGCTCGGCCGCCGGCCGGACGAATTCCCGGCACCAAGAGCTTGAGCTTCTCGCCGTACTTCGCCCCGATTTTCTGCGCCTCGAGTCCGCTGCAGACCACCCCGTGCGCACCGGCCGCGGCACACTCTCCGGCCAGGCGCAGCACCTCGCCGTACACCTCGAGCGACTTCCGGCCCCAGGCACTGCGGAGCATCGCAGCGTCGAGCGAGGTTAGAATCGTCACACCCATCACGCCGCACTTCGGACCTGCTCCCTCGACAGCAGCTTCGATCATTTCTCGGCCGCCCGTGGCGTGGACGCTTACAAGCTTCGCACCGATCGAGGCCGCGCTGCGCGCGGCGCCACGCACAGTATTCGGGATATCGTGCAGCTTGAGGTCGAGAAACACATCCTTGCCGAGCGCGCGCAGAATCTGAACGACCTGTGGCCCCGCGGCAGTGAACAGCTCCCCGCCAACCTTGTAGAAGGTGCACGCGTTGCCAAGGCGATCGACCATGGCAAGCGCGAGATCAGCGCGGGGAAAATCGAGCGCGACTATCGGCACCGGACGCCGAGAGCTTGCGGGCGCGCTTCTGGTTGCGATTTTGGTTCTCGTTCCCACCGGACGCTGGTGAGGCGTCATGTCAGCTCTCCCATTGCAGCGAGCCGCGCAGATCGGTCAACGAAGATACCTGCTTCTCTCTGCACCATCGCTCCAGGTCGTCGACGAGTTTCTCCGGCAATTTGGGCTGCTGCATCGCCGCGGTTCCGATCGCCACCAGCGTCGCCCCCGCGATCACGTACTGAATGATATCAGTTGCGTGGGAGATTCCGCCGACTCCGATCACAGGTAGCTGGACGGCTCTGGCGACTTTGTAGGTTGCCAGAACGCCAACTGGCAGGAGCCCGGAACCGCTGACTCCACCAGTGCCGAAGCCCAGTGCTGGCTTTCGCGTATCGACATCGATGAGCAGTCCCGGCAGGGTGTTCACGACGGAAATTCCGTCGGCGCCGGCGTCAGCAGCGGTCTGCGCAGTCTTTCCGATGTCTTCCAGAGTTGGTGAGAGCTTGACGAAGATCGCCTTTTTCGTCGCCACGCGCGCTATCCTCACGACTTCACTGAGTGATCGAGGATCGGCGCCGAACTCCATTCCCCCAGCTCTCACATTCGGGCAGCTGACGTTGAGCTCGTAACCCGAGACCGCCGATGAATCATCCAGTAGCGAAACGACTGCGCCGAATTCCTCGACGTGATTCCCGACCACATTCACCAGGACTCGCGCGCGCCGCAGATTGTTCGCGAGCCACGGAAGATGCTCGGCTTTGACCTCCTCGACACCTGGATTGGCGAGCCCGACCGCGTTGATCATTCCACCGTCGAACTCGGCGACGCGTGGCGCGCGCGCCCCATGCCGGCGCTCGACGCTCACTGCCTTCGTCACCAGACCGCCAAGCGCGTCGAGATCGATGACGTTGGCGAGCTCCCGCCCATAAGCAGCTGTGCCAGCAGCAAGCAACACCGGATTTTGAAACTCGATTCCCGCGGCGGTGACTGCGAGCGCGGAAGAAGGCACCGCTACCGGGTGCCCCCGATTCGGGACTCGTAGTGCGCCAGGTACGCGATCACTGACTCGGCGATGTTTCGCGCGAGAGCTCGCTGATTTGCGTCGTCGCTGAGAAACGTGGCTTCCGATTGATTGCTGCCGAAGCCGATCTCGATAAGAACAGCCGGCATATACGATCCGCGCAAAACCGCAAAATTCGCCTGCTGCACGCCTCTGCTGGGACCGGGATGCACCGCTTTCATTCCTTCCTGAATCGTCGCCGCCAAATCACTGGCTTCGCGCAGATGCTCGTTCTGCGCCATGTCGGTGATGATAAAGCTGAGGGGATCGCCCTTCGGCGCGTTGGCCCCC
>DASWCI010000198.1:0-3997 GCA_036390195.1 Gemmatimonadaceae bacterium | reverse complement strand
CGGGATGAACTCTGCCGGGAGCTCGCCCATGCGCAGTCCCAGAAAATCCTTCACCTGACTCGAGAAGATGATGACCGCGATTCCGCTGGTGAATCCGACTACAACCGGATGCGGAATAAACTTGATCGCCGCGCCGAGCTTGGCGACACCGAGCACGACAAGTATCACACCGGCCATCATCGTCGCCACGACGAGCCCATCGATTCCGTATCGCTGGACGATTCCGTAAACGATCACGACGAATGCGCCGGTCGGTCCGCCGATCTGAACGCGGGAGCCGCCAAGGGCTGAAATCAGGAATCCGGCGATGATCGCTGTGTAAAGACCGCGGTCCGGAGTAACACCGCTAGCGATTGCGAACGCGATTGCGAGGGGGAGAGCGACTACACCGACGATTACGCCGGCAACCAGGTCGGATGTGAACTGCGAGCGGGTGTATCCCCGCAGGGTCGTAATGGATTTCGGGACGAACAAGATGGTAAACCTAGCGATAAAGCGAAATGAAAGCGGCAGAAAGTTACTGCCTCTGATAGGACTTTTGTGAAAGCCCGTGCGCAACCATTTGCGGGGCCGGTGCGGCTCCGATTAGAATCCGGTGTGGATCTCCTCACCTCCTACCTTCGTAAATACCGCGCGTTGATTCTCCTCGCGCTGGTGCTGGCGGCGACGAACCAGATCTTCTCGCTTCTCGATCCGCTCATCTTCCGGCACGTCATCGACGACTACGCGACGCGCTTTCGCGAGTATCAGACCTCGACCTTCATCAAAGGCGCCGGAACGCTGCTGCTCCTGGCAATGGGCGTCGCCTTCGTGTCGCGCGTTGCCAAGAATTTCCAGGACTACTATGTCAACGTGATTGTCCAGCGCGTCGGCGCCGAGATGTACTCTGATGGCATCAGACACTCGTTGGAGCTGCCCTATTCCGTGTTCGAGGATCAGCGCAGCGGTGAAACGCTCGGCAAGCTCCAGAAGGTGCGGTCCGACGTCGAGAGGTTCATCTCGCTCTCCATCAACCTCATTTTCACGACTCTCGTCGGCGTCGTCTTCGTCATCATCTACGCATTCACGGTGCACTGGGTCATCGTGCCCGCCTTTCTCGCGACCGTCCCATTGCTCGGCACTTTGAGCTGGCTGCTGAGTGGCCGCATCAAGAGCATACAAAAGGTGATCGTAGCCGAAACGACAGCACTGGCCGGGTCGACCACTGAGTCGCTGCGCAACATCGAGCTGGTGAAAAGTCTCGGTCTCGCCGATCAGGAAGTCGTGCGGCTCAATGCGACAACGGAGAAGATCCTCAGGCTCGAGCTGAAGAAGGTGAAGTACATCCGGAGCCTGAGCTTCATTCAGGGCACGTCGGTCAATCTGCTGCGTACCTGCATCCTGTTCATGATGCTCTACCTGATCTTCACTCAGAAGATCACCGTCGGCCAATTCTTCTCGCTGCTGTTTTATTCCTTTTTCATCTTCGGCCCGATGCAGGAGCTGGGCAACATCATCAACGTCTACCGTGAGAGCGAGGTATCACTCGCAAACTTCAGAAAGATTCTGGAGACACCAAAAGATCCAAAGCCGCTTGCTCCAGTTCCATTGACGGACATTCAGGAACTGGAATTCGAGAACGTCGGATTTATGCATCAAAGCGCCAGCACACCGGCTCTCACCGACATCTCGTTTGATGTAAAGCGTGGCGAGACCATCGCGTTCGTTGGTCCGTCGGGGGCGGGGAAGACGACGCTGGTGAAGCTGCTGGTCGGGCTCTATTCGCCCAGGCAAGGGCAGATTCTCTATAACGGAGTTCCCGGCACCGACGTCGATCTCGATCGCCTGCGCGAGCGAATCGGACTCGTGACGCAGGACACGCAGCTTTTTTCGGGAACCATCCGCGAGAATCTCAAATTCGTGAATCCGCACGCTACCGACGCGGAATGTCTCGATGTTCTCAAAAAGGCAGCCGCGCATGCTCTTCTGGCGCGAGCAGACAAAGGACTCGATACCGTGATCGGAGAGGGCGGCATCAAAGTCTCCGGCGGAGAGAAGCAAAGGCTCTCGATCGCGCGCGCTCTTCTTCGCAACCCGCATCTGCTGGTGTTCGACGAAGCGACATCGTCGCTGGACTCGCTCACCGAAGAGGAGATCAGCCGAACGATGCGCGAAGTCGCGGGCTCACGCGAAGTGATCACGATTCTCATCGCCCACCGACTGTCGACCGTAATGCATGCCAACCGCATTTACGTCCTCGAGCGCGGCAGGATCGTCGAGGTCGGTCAGCATGAGGACTTGCTGGAAAGAACCGGCCTGTACTACGCAATGTGGCGCCAGCAGGTTGGCGAGCGTCGAACGACACCACAGCTTCCATCCGCTCGGCCGGCGCAGCTCGCGTCGACCTGATCCCAAACTTCGGCTCAATCAATTATGCCCGACGACACCGGCAAACTAAAAAAGGGGAACTTCATGGAAGCGTTAGAGTCGATCCGTGGTGAGGCGGAAGCCATGAAGGGGCGGCGCGACCTGCCGCCGGACGTAAAAAAGGGTCTCGACCGCATCATCGCGCTTACCCGCGCCAAGTTCGATCTCGGTGGGGATATCGAATAGGGGGAAGCGGGAAGCGGGAGGCGGGAGGCGGGAAGCGGGAAGCGGGAGGCGGGAGGCGGGAGGCGGGAGGCGGGAAGAGGGAAGAGGGAAGAGGGCTGCGCATGTAGGCTGATTCGTGGCTGACTACGCATGTCGCGCGCGGCCCTTGCTTGCGCTTCCCGCTTCCCGCTTCCCGCCTCCCGCCTTCCAACCCCCCGGAGCTGAGCGGCATCCTATTACCGGCCAAGATGAAGACGAGCGCGGTGGTATCGGACACTATCGGATCCTTCCCGTCCACGATTGGTGAAGAAAAAGCTGCGGCGCTGGATTCGATTCGGCGCGCGCAGGCGGGAGACGTCGATGCCTTCGAGCTGCTCTATCGCGAGCATGCGGGCCGCATCTACGCCTTGTGTCTGCGGCTCAAAGCAGGAGACAGCTCGGATGCAACCGAGCTGATGCAGGACGTATTCATCCGCGCGTGGCGGAGGCTCGGGACGTTTCGCGGCGACTGCGCGTTCTCGTCGTGGCTTCATCGACTGGCAGTAAATACGATGCTCGAGAATGCTAGAAGCGATCGGAGACGGATCGCGAGAGTGCTCCCAATGGACGACACCTCACGTCTGGAAGGCGCGGCGCGGCAGAGCGGCGTTGACCTGAGGATGGACATGGAAAACGCAATTGCGTCGCTACCAAAGGGCGCGAGGCTCGCGTTCGTATTGCACGATGTAGAGGGGTACCAGCATCAGGAGATCGCGGAACAACTCAGCGTCTCAGTTGGAACGGTGAAGGCGCAGCTCCATCGTGCGCGAAGACTATTGAGAGAGAGGTTGGAGAGATGACACACGAAGTGATTAGACATCTGCTCGATGATTACGTCACTGGCGAGCTCACGGAAGATGCACGCGGTCCGGTTGCTGATCATATCGCCGCGTGCGAGATCTGTGCGGCGGAAGTCGAGAGTCTGAAGGCAATACTGGCGCGAGCGGCGGATCTCCCGAAGTCGATCGATCCACCCGCGGAAGCCTGGTCCAACATCCGCTCGGCCATCGAGCGCGACAAAATTGCGGTTGCCACGCACGCTGGTATCTCGGCGCGATTTTGGCGCGCATACGCGCTGGCGGCTGCCGCAGTTCTACTGGTGATTCTGTCATCTGCTGGAACTGCTCTGTATATGAGCTCGCGTAACAGCGATGAAAGATCTTCTCGCGTCGCGGCAAACAGTCCGACTTCTGCAGCTACCCCGGCCACACTCGCTGCTTTCACGATCGAGGAGAACACATATCTGAGAAATGTCGCAGTTCTGCAGGACATACTGGATCAGCAGGAAGCGTCATTGGCTCCGGAGACCGTTGCGCAGCTTAAGGCCAGCCTTCGCACCATCGACGAAGCGATACTCGAGGCTCGCAATGCGCTGGCGCGTGATCCC
>DASWCI010000197.1:0-2769 GCA_036390195.1 Gemmatimonadaceae bacterium | reverse complement strand
GTCCATGTCGGCTTTACCATCACTCCTCACCACAAACTGTGCCTGAACCTCGCCGGCAATGCCTGAGCTTTCGAGAACCGATGGGTACTTCGGCTTCGGGCTGTCCTGAAGCATCTCAGCGGGCTTCTCAACCTGGAACTCGAAATAGGTCTGGTTGGTGACAGGGCCGGTTCCACCAACTACGCCGCTACCGGTGCCGCCCTTCACGCCCTTTCCGCTGAAGTCACTTTCATTCGTGACCGCTTTCGAGAGATCGATCTCCGGGATCTTGATGTCGATCCTCACGGGCGCGCGAAGAACCTGGAAGCCTTTCGGCGGCGGTGGCTTGACGACGACCTCCTTGGGGGGAGGCTCCTTCGGCTCGACCTTGGGCGGCTCCTTCTTCATCTCGACGAACTGGATCTTCTCTGCCTTCGACTTCTCGTCCTTGACGCCGGCACGAGCAGTCGCGTACACCGCTCCTCCGATCAGGACGGTGTGGAGTACGATGCTGAACATCGTACCGCCAGCCATCTTCTGCTTCTGCGCCTTCGACTCGAGTAGTTGGTTAAACATTCCTCACCCAATGGAAGTTCGTGGACGAAAAGTGCGCGCAAGCTGAGTCGCGCGGAATAGCCGCAAGATTAAGAATCAATGAAATAGTATTAAGAAACATCTAACATACTAAAGCTTTCCAACTAACGCGCGAGAGTAAACACAAACGGTATTTTGACCAGCTGTCTGACTTTCCTGCCTCCAACTTCGGCGGGAATGAATCGCATGTGACGCAAGGCGACCCGCACAGCATCTTCGAACAGATGGTTGTCCGACTGCACGAACCGGATGCTCGCTTCCTCTGCCCGACCCTGCTCGTTGACGACGAACTCTGCCATCACCCGCCCTTCGACTCCCGCTTGCCTGAGAGCCTCAGGGTAGCGAGGCGGTGCGTTACCACCGATGACAGCGACCTGTTTCTCCACCTGCTCGGCACTCAAGGGTCCGCCAGACAAACCGCTGGCACTATCAGAAGTACTGGTCGACCCGCCGGAACTGATTCGCGTCGCGCCGAAGTCGCTCGGCTTGGACAGGACACCCGTTACATCGAGGGGTAGAATCTTTATTTCGAGAGCCGGCTCGACGTAGATCGGGCGCTGACCATCGATTCGCTTCGGCCTCGGTGTAGTGATTTGCGTCGACTGAGTGGCATGTGAAATCCGCGGGAAGTAGTCCGTCGGAACCACATAGGAGAGGCGCGTTGGCTGCACCCGCGCCTGCGCCGTCGCGTAGACTGCCGCAGCAATAAGCGCGGTGTGAGCAGTGATGCTGACGATTGCGCTGCCACTAGCCCGCTCTCTCGTTTGTTTCGACTCCAGCAGCTTGTCGAGCATTTAGTCTCCGAGTGGTTGTCGACCGTAACCTCTCGGAGTAATACCCACCTTGAAATAGCGCGCCCGTGAGAACTCAATGAAATACTTCTAATGCCCGGATTAACGTACTGTTAATCCGGCGCGGCTCACGACCGCTGGCCGTCGCCACCCAGTGGAAGTGTCACGGTGAACAGACTACCGCGCCCGAGCCTGGAAGATGCCGTGAGAGTTCCACCGTGTGCCTGGGCGATCCATTGGCTGATTGCGAGTCCGAGGCCGAATCCCCCGCGCTCCGACATTCGCGACCGAACCCTGTCGGCACGCCAAAACCGCTCGAAGACGTGTGGAAAGTCAGCCGCGGAGATTCCAATCCCGGTGTCGCGCACCGCAAACGTCACGTTGTCCGGATGACGTCCAAGACCGAGCTCCACCTTGCCACCGGCCGGTGTGTACTTGATTGCGTTGGTCACCAGGTTGAGGAAGAGTTGCCTCAGGCGCGTTCTGTCGCCCATTACGACCACGTCCGCCGTGAACGGCAGATTCACCGTCACGCCCTGCGCCTCGCCGAGTATCAGAGCGGTTTCGTAGACCTCTTGCACGAGCGGCTGCAGCTGCACCGGCTCGCGATGCAGGTCGAAACGACCCTCATCGGCGCGAGCAAGAGTAAGCAGGCTCTCCACCAAATCGGTCATCCTGCGCACTTCCTGGAGTGCTTCCTCGAGCGCCACCATGCGCTCAGTCTGACTGGATGTCTCCATCATCGCCCTCTCGACATCCGCCCGGAGCACCGCGAGAGGAGTCTTGAGCTCGTGACTGGCGTCCGCGGTAAACCGGCGCAATCCGGCAAATGATGTCTCCAGTCGAGAAATCATCGCGTTGAGTGTAGTGAGGAGATCAGCGAAATCGGTGGTTTCTTCGCTGAGCGCGAGGCGGCGATGCAAGCTCCGCCCGTCGGTAATTGCCGCTACCTCTGTCGTGATCTGTGTAAGCTGGCGCTGTGTTCTTCCCAGAAAGAGGAACGCTCCCACTCCTGCTGCACCGATGATCAGCGGCACAATCACGAGCGCGTCCAACATGTATTCGCGCGGGATGGTGCTGGCACGCGTCGCGATCGCTCCCGAAGCGATTCGGCTCAGGCCACCCGGTGTTCCGGAGAGCGTGTGCGAGACGAAGAGAACCTTTTCCTGAAGCGAATCGAGCGAGAATATGAGCGCTTCACCCGACTTCGGCAGATCCTGAAGTTGCGTTTGCAAGGTGTTCATATCGGTCCCTTGCAGCCGCATCACATCAGCGGATCGGTAAAGCGCACGCCCGGCAGTATCCACCACTACTATGTATCCCGGTACCGACTGGAGTCGTTCAGCGATTTTCGGCGAGACAGACGCGACCAGCGCTGTGTCGCTCGGGACTACCACTTTTTCAC
>DASWCI010000196.1:0-5936 GCA_036390195.1 Gemmatimonadaceae bacterium | reverse complement strand
GCTCGCTCGGAACTGACGCCGGATTGTTCGGCGCTGGGCGACTGGCAATGATCGCGAATCAAGGAACATCGACATGAGCTCGCGACGCTTCCTTTTCACGTGCGCGTGCTTTGGGCTGCTCACCTTCGGCATCGTTTTCACCACTCTTGGCTCGGTGCTTCCTTCCATCATGGCGCGCTTCGGAATCGACAAAGCTGAAGCGGGCTCGCTCTTCCTGCTGATGTCGTTCGGGATACTCGCCGCGTCTCTCGTCTTTGGTCCGCTGGTCGATCGCTACGGCTACAAAGGAATTCTTCTGACGGCGATGTTGATGGTTGCGCTTGGACTCGAGTGGATCGCGTTCGCGTCGTCGTTGAACAAGTTGCGTCTCGCTGTCCTCGTCACGGGTTTTGGTGGCGGCATAATCAACGGCGGGACCAATGCTCTCGTCGCGGACATCAGTGGCGAGCAGCGCGCAGCAAAGCTCAATTTGCTTGGCGCGTTCTTCGGCGTCGGAGCGGTAGGAGTTCCATTTGCGCTCGGGATGCTGATCGATCGTTACTCACAAGCGGCGATGCTTGCCGGCGTGGGTGCACTCCTTCTGATTCCGATGGCGTTAATTGCGATCGCAGTTTTTCCGGCACCAAAGCAGCCGCAGGGTTTCCCGATCGCGCAAGCTGGCAAGCTCCTGCGCGATCCTCTGCTTCTGCTGATGGGAGTGATCCTTTTTTTCGAGAGTGGAAACGAGATCACGGTCGGTGGTTGGACATCCACATTCGTTACCGAGGAGCTGGCCGCCCCCGCGCGTAACGCGCTGCTCATCCTGTCGCTTTACTGGACGGGGATGACGCTCGCACGCTTCGCCCTCGGTTACATCCTCCGTCGAACGGCGGCGTTAACTGTGTTGTATAGCTGTCTGGCAATCGCCTTCGGCGGTGCGGTGCTGTTGCTGACGACTCACAGCGTGGGTCTCGCCGCTGCTGGAGTATTCATGCTCGGCGTCGGGTTCGCAGCGATGTTTCCTACTGTGCTCGGATTCGTCGGTGACCGTTTTACGAGCCTCTCCGGCACTGCTTTCAGCGTCGCCATTGCGATGGCGTTGTGCGGCGGCATGTTGATTCCATACGCCGCCGGTCTGCTCGGAACACGTTACGGAATGCGAGATTCATTTGTAATCGTACCAGCCGCTCTCCTGATCCAGGCTGCACTCCTCGGAGCGTTGTCGCGCAAGCAGCAGCCACCTTCATCGACATCATGACATTGAGCAAGAATTGGCTGGCGGCCACGCGTGCGGTGCTGGACGACATAGAGAATTCTCAGTTGCCTGCGATTCAGCGCGCCGCCGAGCTGATGGCTGATTCGATCGCCGCCGAGAGGTGGGTGCACACTTTCGGATGCGGTCACGCGACGATCCCGGTCGAGGAGATGTACCCGCGCATTGGTGGCTTCGTCGGCTTTCATCCGATGATCGAGCTACCGCTGACTTTCTTCACGCGCATCACCGGCGAGATGGGAATTCACCAATTCCTCTTTCTCGAGCGGGCCGAGGGATACGGCAACGCCATTATGAAGAGCTACTCTTTCGATCCGCGCGATACGATGTGGATTTTCTCGCATACCGGCATCAACAACGTCAACATCGACATAGCACTGCGAGCGAAGGAGCTTGGGATGCAGGTGATCGCCACCGGATCGGCGGCAGAGAGCTCCGTGTCGCGTCATCCCTCAGGCCGGACACTGTTCGAGATCGCCGACGTCGTGATCGACACGCGCGTTCCAGCTGGCGACTCGACGGTTGCTCTCAAGCATCACGTCGACAAAGTTGGTCCGGTATCAACTATGGCGTTCGTCACGGTTGTGTGGATGACGATTACGACGGTGGCTGAGATGTTGACCGAGCGCGGTGTCAAGCTGTACATCCATCCCTCGCACAACATCCCCGGCGATATGACCGCTCGCGAGCGGCTCAATGCTGCCCTCGAGGAATACAAGAGAAGGATCGCGGGGGTCTAGTCGTCGATCGGTAACTGCAACTACACTGCTGCCCGCTACCCGCTGATCGCTGAAAAACGCTATCCGCTGACTACGACTGGACAGTTTGCGATACCGTAAGTGAAACCGCGTTCTTGTCTTCCCTCACGCCACCAGAACGGTCCAGTCGTAGTGAGCGCTCAGCGGGAAGCGATCAGCGGGTAGCAGGGAGCAGCGTAGTTGCAGTTGCAGTTCAACTCTAGAACCGCCACTCTCTTATGAGGAACGCCCCGAACGCGCTCGTCGTCGCGATGTTCTGATCCCGTGCCAGACTCGGCTCTCGCAAGATGTAGCGCGTATCGACACCGGTCTCCAGACGATACCCGCGCAGTCCACCGAACCGGTGCACCACCTGCACGCCGGGCCGGACCAGTGCCTTTGGATCGAACGGAGATTTCACCGCCACGAACGTGTGTGACTTGATGTACTTCCCGAACTCGAATTGCGTCGCGCGCAAAAAGTTGCCGACATCGGTCTGCACATCTGCTGGCGTGATCGTGAAGACATCGGCGCCGAGCGAGCGCGCTGCTTCACCAGCGAACTGATCGGCGGCCACACCGAGCGCAACGCCCGCCAGTTGCTTGCTCGCGAGGGCTGCGCCAGCGCCGACGACGTTCTGGCTGCTACCACCGTTCGTGAGACCAGTCCCCTCCAGCTGCAACAGCGAGCTCGATGATTGACCGAACGCCAGATAACTCAACAAATCGCTCTGTGTGATCGGCGGCTGCGCGTCGCTCGTCAGTGAAATATTCGGTGTGTTGAGCGTTCCGCCCACCACGATCTGAATATTGATCGCCTCGCGGTTCGGTTGCCTCACCTCGTACTCGGCCGTTCCCTGCAGCGTCGGATTCATCTCCGTCGAATTGATGAACGTCGCCGAGCCGCGCTTGATGTTGAAGCGACGAGTCATGAAGGTGTACTCACCGCGCTCGGTGAGCAGTACTCCGTCGATCACCAGCGTCTCCTTCGCGCGGTTCACGTGCACGGCGAGCGCGTCGTCGGTGTACACTTCGACGTTTGCCTCGCGCGAGCGCACGAAGACGTCGCGATCCACACGAAGATTCACATCCATGCGCAGGTTGGCGAGCAACGGAGATTGCGAAGGGAAGAGCTCGCGAGAAGACATCACCGCCGTGTCGAGGACGCTGAATAAGGCGGGATCGCCGGCGCCGACCAGATTCTTGTTCTCCGACGGTGGGATCCAGACGACTCCCTCCCGAAGGCGCACGTTACCGGTAACGTGCGCGTCCTTGAACGGCCCAGTCATCGCCAGATTCGCGCTCACCACCAGCCGACCGCGATCGTTGTGCATCACCTCGGCGTTGTTCGTAAAGAGCTTGAGATCGAAGCTCGGCGCTGTCAGTGATTTGAGGCCGATGCCACCGGTCACCAGGATGCGACCCTTGTTGCTGGCGGCGATCGAATCGATCACCACCGTGTCACCCAGCATCCGAATCGAAGCTTCGATCTGATTGAGCGTTATTCCCGCCAGCACTACTCGCGCCTGTCCCTCGTGCAGCGAGAATTGACCAGTCAGCTGCGGATGATTGAGACTGCCTCCAAGTTTGAACGAGCTGCTCACTCGCCCTTTGAGATTCGCGACGTAGTTGCTGAAGATTGTCGGTACGAGATCGAGCGGCAAACTGTCGGCGGTGATGTTGAGCGCGATCTGTCTGTCGGCGGGGAAACGCGATCCAGTCACACCTGTGATCGCAAGATTGATCGGCACCGTTCCCTCGGCGACCAGAAATGGCTGCTTGCCCTCTCGCATTGCCTCGGCCTTCCCCGTCAAGGTCTGGTTCGCGTACTCGACGTTGCCGTGCACTTCGGGAACTGTAGTGCCGTTGTAGAGCAGATCCGTCGCGCCGAACACTCCCTTGAATTGCGGATTGGCGAGCGTCCCCGTCGCGTGAATGTTGAGCGTTACCAGTCCCTTCGCGTTGATGTCGCTCTGGGTAAGAGCGATTACATCGCCGACATTGAGATTGTCGACAGCGATGTCGAGATTCGCGTTGCCCTGTTTGGGAATGAATCCATTGACGAACATGCGACCATTCGCTCCGTTGCGGAGCTCCAGGCTATCGACGTCGACGCCGGCCTGTCCCCAGTGCAGCGAAGCGACGCGCGTGCTCGTCCACAGGCTGGTGTCGAACTGAAGCTTCAGAGCGTTCAGCTTGAGCTCGTTTCGAATCTTGTTGAGAGTGAACGCCGCATCAGCGCTGTAGGTTCGCTGGTTGTCCTGATTGACAACGACCTGCAGCGTGCCATTCGGTTTGTGGTATGTGAGCTTAGCGCCCACGCTGTCGAGATCGAAGCCAGCTGCGCGCACAGCTCGCGCCTGCGCGCTGACGCTCACCTGCGATTGCGGCGTGCGCGCGTTGATCCAATCGTAATCAGCAGTGAAGGAGCCGACGGAATTCCCGCGCGCGACGACGTTGGTGCCCGATGCAGTTCCTTTGAGGCCAAAGTTCTTGATGTTACCGGTCGCCACTCCGTCGGCACGCAGCGATCCCGAGATATCATTCTTGTGCAGCGCCGTCGGCGTATCGACCACGGTCCGCGGTAGCGCCATCCCCGTGGCAGCTCGCTCCACTTCGGTTGCCAGCGCGATGCGCGACGAGTCCGACTTCGCTCTGGCGACTCGTCCCGCCAGTATTCCCGGCCGAGGTCTTACTGTGCTCGTGTCCTTCGAGATGAGACCGGCGAAGTGTGCGAGGGAGTCGATCGCGACGTGATACGACAGCGTTCCAGTGCGCGAGGTAGTGAGACCAAACGTCCCTTTCGTCTCGACAATTCCCTGCGGCAGATCCACCGCCAGAGTGTCGAAGCGCGCCATTCCACTGGCGATCGCCACTCTCACTTTCGCGCTGTCGACGTTCACGGTATCGATGCGCGAAGTACCAACGTTCGCCACCAGCTGTGCCTGCATCGTCGCTGGATCAAACCCTCGGCCGCGCGCCGAGCCAACCGCGGTGATCACCGTCGATGGCATTCGTGCCACAATCGTATGCACGTTGAGCGACCTGGTATTGAACTCGAGGTTGTAGCCGGTCACTCTGCTGGCGAGATCCATCGTACCACGCACGTCGACGAAGCCACCGGCGGCGATCGCCATCTGCGTGTTGATCGCCATATTGTTGATATTGCCTCGTAGACGAAGCGGACCCGTCGCCATTCCACGCAAGCCTAGGCTCGGCGCCGAGAAGCGGCCGACGGTGACGAGCGATAGCGGATGCATCTGCATATTCATATCGACCCACAGCAAACCTCGCGGTCGGAAGGCGAAGCGACCGGTACCATGGGATACCGCGCCACGGTCGACATGCGTGACGTCTCCCACCGCTGTCATGATCGCCACACTCGAGCCATTCAGTGTCGCGGTCCCACTCAGCGTACCGTTTAGAAAGAGCTTCGGCGCGATAGCCTTCATGAGGCCCGTTTGAAGCGGCAGCATACGCGTGTGCAGGTCGCGCGCGGTGAATACGCCGTTCGCCAGTCCCATCACCCCGGTCGCGGCGATATGACTTCGCCCCGACAGCCTGTCGTCGACCACTACATCGCTGTTGACAGTCAGTGCGTGCTGCCCGCCGTCGAATCTCGCTGTACCGGCAAGCGTGAGCGGCCGAGGGAACTTCATCGCTGGGAAGAGCTGCGTCAGCAGGCGCGTGTCGAGATTGGAGAAGCGAAGATTCGCGCCGCGATATGCGATCGTATCGGTCACCGTCGCCTCGATCTGACCAGCGACGTGGGAGTGGACCATTGCCACATCCATGTTGCGGGCGAGATACACGCTCTTGTTGCCGGTCCAATCGAGACCGAAATCGAGCTTGCCGGATCCCTGCTCGGGCAATCGTACCCACGCCCAGCGAATGTCGGCAGGATTTACCGGATCGCCGTGCAGACGCAGATGAAGATCACCGTTATTG